>DAHVVW010000055.1 GCA_027357125.1 Clostridiales bacterium | reverse complement strand
TTCAGCGTTTTCATCATAAGATTCCTGGAAGTTCTTAAAGGGCAGAACCCCGTGTTCATTGATAATATTGACCAGTACTGCAGTTCCGTATGTGGGCAGGCCATTGCCGGTCACCCCATCATCCTTGATCTTTTGCAGCAAGATATTGTTCACTTCTTTAGTTTGCTCGGGCTGGGCACTCTCTACTTTGCCGCTTCCGCGCACCACGATTCCTTTAAGGTTTTTGGCACCGAGAACAGCACCGACTCCTGAACGCCCCGCCGCCCGGTAGCGGTCATTAATCACAGCGGCAATCAAAGACCGTTTTTCCCCGGCCGGACCAATCGTCAAGACCTTGGCCTTGTCATCCCCAAATTCCTTGAGCAGGGCATCCGTTGTGTCTCCAACTTGCTTGCCCCACAGATGGCTGGCATCGCGGATTTCGACCTGATCGTCCTTAATCATAAGATAAACCGGCTCGGCAGCCTGCCCTTCCAACACCACCATGTCATACCCGGCCAGTTTGAGTTCCACTCCCCAGAAACCGCCGGAGTTGGAAGATGCGATCGTCCCGTTTAACGGAGACTTCGTTACGACCATATACCTGCCGGAAGCCGGGGCGCTCGACCCCGAGAGAGGGCCGGCAGCCACAAACACCTTGTTTTCCGGGGCAAAAGCATCCACATGTTCAGCCACTTCATCCACAAACATCTTGCCGGCCAAGCCCCGGCCCCCTATGTACTTTCTCGCTAATTCGAGGTCCAAGTTTTCCTTTGTGACAGAACCGTCACTGAGATTGATGCGCAGGATCTTACCCGCATAACCGCCCACAGGCACAACCCCTTTCTCTCCTTAGATTAACTTGTATGTTAATCATACCTTGTTCAAGCATTTGCTACAATAGGGAAATTTCAGAATTTATGTAGCCTAATGGAGAAAAGTTTTTGGTATATAATTTCGGGCATAGAAACAAAAAAAGACCCCTCTTTAACTTCTGCCAGAAGGGCCTTATTTTATCGAATCAATCATTGTATTGAGGGCAAAATCACTCTTTTTTATCGTCTTTAGCAGTTTTTATCTCTTCCCTAATAGTACTTTCTCCATCAGTAGCTGATTTGAACTCTTTGATTCCTTTACCTAAAGCTTTACCCAGATCAGGCAATTTACCCGGTCCGAAAATAACTAAGGCAATCACCAAGAGAATAACCGCAACTGTAGGGGTAACAAATCCAAAAGTCGTAAGCATTTTCGTCCACCTCCACTGTCATCACTATAACATATCTTTTCCTCTACTGTCCAATGCAAAAAAACTTGTTTGCTAAAGATAATAGGCTAGTTCGATGTTTCACTATGTTTATCCTATCCTAACTTGGACCAACTTGCAACATCTTTTTCTAAAACCGCTCTGGAAATTAATGCTTGACGGGATGCACGCACTAACTGACTGCATCCCGTCCATTACCTCTTGCACATTCTATTTGTCGAACAGTTCCTCATACCCCAGATAAAGCTGCCAGATCACACTCCACAATTCATCGTCGGCTTCGATGACATTAAGGCCCAATTCTTGGGCTTCTCTTCTCCCGATCGGATAGCCATGGGAAAAATAGCCCTCCGTTAATGCTTCCGTAACTACCGGAACCTTTTCCGGAGAGTCTTTTAGCATATAGCGGGAAAGCAAAGCTTCTGCATACTGGCGGGAAGCTTTTAATGTCTTTTCATAGTCTCCGATAAGCCAAGGATCAAGCTTATCGAGAATAGGCGTGCTTATTGAAGTCGCGACTTCCGAGTCAGGGCTGCTGCTAATCGAGCGTTGCAAATACTCCAAACAATACCTTACCGCCTGAACTGGAACCCACAGATCTTTATAAACCGGGTGTTTCACTAAAGGGTCGATGGGGCCAAGCTCAGACAATGGACCCATTACAACCTCATCTGCGCCGAGCACCAGCATGGAAGCGGCCGATTTGGCTACAAATGGAACAATGACAGCGAATTCCTGACAGAATTCACGGACGAGAGATACCACCTTAAACGGAGTGTCTACAGCCCCGCCAAAACTATGCAGGACTAAGTCTATTTTGCGCGTAGGACCGATCTCCTTAAGCTGTTGGTAGAGGGGAACCAAAATCCGGTCATCAAGCGGAGTATAAGAAAAGTACACTAAAACCTTGGAGTCGCGCAATTGCTCTAACCGTTCAAGTAAAGCAAACCTGTCCTCGGCATTCACCCGATTCCCTCCCAGTATAAACGTATATTCCATTTTATTCCATATACTGGTGAGGAGTGCGGGAAAAATTATTTTTTCAAACCTTCAAGTTTTACGAGCTTTAAGCGTTAGGCAACTCAATCCTCAAGCCGGATTTAGTATGGCAATCGGTACAGTAGCTCGCGCCACCTAAACCCTGTTTTTCATGACACGGATAACATTGTTTCGCAGGCTGCTGATTATTCTTTACAGCAAAGCCATGCCCATTCGAACCAGTAAGCCATTCTTCACGCGGGATAGAACTATGTGGGTTGCCAGGGTCATGCTGTTGCGAAAATATGATGACGGCCGCTAGGGCAGCCAGCAATCCAAGGGTAATTACGCTTCGTAGAACTCGTTTCCGGTCCAAACACAAGACCTCCTCGCACTCAGCAGAATCACCTTAGCGTCTTAATTACCGCTCGCGCCTGCTCCAGAGTATACTCAATGTCATCTCCGGAATGAGCGGTAGAGAGAAAAACAGCCTCATATTGGCTCGCAGCCAGATACACTCCGCGCTCAAGCATGGCGCGGAAATACCTACCGAAACGCTCCGTATCCGAGGTGCACGCACTTTGATAGTCTTTTACCGGAACATCCGTGAAGAACCCCGAAAACATGGCCCCTACGGAGTTTACCCAGAGCGGAATCCCCGCTTCAGCAGCTGCGTCTTTAAGACCCTGAGCCAAACGTGAAGTCTTCTGCTCCAGTTCCTCATAAGTCCCTGGCTGCTGCAAGAGCTTTAGGGTGGCTAGCCCTGCTGCCATGGCCAAGGGATTCCCGGACAATGTTCCAGCCTGGTAAACTGGGCCGCTCGGCGCAATCTGCTTCATATAACGGAGTTTCCCGCCATAAGCTGCCACCGGCAGCCCTCCGCCGATCACTTTGCCCAGGCAGGTTAAGTCCGGATCTATGCCGAAACGGCCCTGTGCCCCTCCATAACTCACCCGGAATCCGGTCATAACCTCATCAAAGATTAGGAGAGTGCCATATTCCAAAGTCAGGGCGCGCACCCCTTCCAGAAAACCCGGCTCAGGCAGCACCACACCCATATTTCCGGTTACAGGTTCCAGAATGACCGCCGCAATTTCTTCCCCATCCTTCTGGAAAAGTTCTCTTAGCCCTTCCAGATCGTTAAATGAAGCAGATATTGTCGTAGCCGCTGTCTGGGCAGGTACCCCGGGCGAATTCGGAACTCCCATGGTTAAAGCCCCACTACCCGCCTTTATCAGCAAAGCATCAGAGTGTCCGTGATAACACCCTTCGAATTTGACGATTTTCGTTCTCCCGGTAGCTGCCCGAGCCAGGCGCAAAGCGCTCATTGTGGCTTCTGTGCCTGAGTTTACCATCCGTATCATTTCCATAGACGGATAGGCCTTCAAGACCTCTGCGGCCAGTTCTGTCTCAATTTCAGTGGGCGCTCCATAACTCGTTCCGCGCTCGGCAGCTTTCTGAATCTCTGCCACTACTTCCGGATGGGCGTGTCCTACGATAAGTGGCCCCCACGAACCTACATAATCTATGTAACTGTTCCCGTCAATATCCCACAAACGTGAGCCTGCCCCCCGTTCGATAAAGACAGGATCGCGTCCTACGGATTGAAAGGCACGCACCGGAGAATTGACCCCGCCGGGAATAACTCGCTTAGCCCGCGCAAAGGCCTGACGGCTTTTTTCATCGTTAAAAGACATATGAATTATCCTCCCATATTTGATGTAATTACTCGTAGTCAGTATTCAGGAACGTGAATGTCCGGTGGACATTCACGCCATGAGGCCATTACTAGAAATTCAACTCATAGCCGAATGGAACAGCAGTCAGAATACTTCCAGTTCTCTCATACTGACTACTGAGCTTTGCGGCAAGTACCGAGAAACCCGCTACTTTAGTGCCGGGAGGACGTCACTCATTCCTTACTTCAACAAAATCCTTGCCAAATATAGCTTCAGCCTTTTTAATCAAAATTTCTTCTTCAGATTCTTGGGTTTTATCTGCGCTTGCCACTTCATTTTCTAACACATTCTTAAGCGTAAGCGAAACTCCGAATAAATCCAGGAGCGCTTTTTCAATCGTCAGGCGGTTTTCCGGCTGATTAACCTTGTCACGGTGGAAGGAAAAACCATCCTTAAACACCAGCGTTAAAACTTCCCCTTCAAGAATCTCGGGCTTTCCTTCGAGCAGAAAAGCATGGGTAGATTTTTTCTGCTGGCGCACCCGCTCCAAAATCTCCTGCCATCTACCCTCGATCTGGGCCAAAGTCACAGACTTTATATCTGATGTATTCCCTCCAGCCCGAGACTTAGGAGATTGCCCTTCCGCTTGAACCCGCGGGGATTTCCCTAGAGCCTCAGACGTCTGATCCCTTCTTCCGGCTTGAGAGTCTGCGGACCTTCCTTCGCCGTGTGACCCACGGGACGCTCCCACAGCTTTAGCGTCTGCACTTTCAGGCCAAGCTTCCCCAGTCCGCTCCTCCCCATCGTAAATAGTCTTAACTAAGAGCATCTCGGCCGCCAGCCTCGGGTTCGCGGAAAACTTTAATTGCCCTTCCCCCTGCAGGAGCACGGAAATCCAGCTTAATAAGCGTCCTAATCCAATCTCCTTGCTTTGCCGGGTGAACACCGCTTGCAGCTTTCCCGGCAGCACCGGCATCTGACCAGCGCTTAAGTATAACAACACCTGACGCAAATAATCCAAGAGTTCCCGCATAATTACCCGGGGATCTCTTCCTTGTTCTATACCCTGGGCCAGACAGAACAGAACCGCCCCATAATCAGAAACTATTAATGGAGCTACAAGCTGGGAACTGTATTCTTCCCCGGCAATCCCCAAAACAGAATATATTTGTTCAATTGTTAAAGAGCCTTCTTGTAAAAGGCACTGATCCAGGATGCTTAAGGCATCCCGCAGACCGCCTTCCGATTTCTGCGCTATCACCTGCAGGGATCCAGGCTCGACTTCCCTGCCTAAGCTGTGGCAAACTTCTGCCAGGCGCTGTCTGATATCCTCTTCCGGAATGCGCCGGAATTCAAAACGCTGCACCCGGGACAGAATCGTAAGTGGCACTTTGTGAGCCTCGGTCGTGGCCAAAATAAAAATTACGCGGGTCGGCGGCTCTTCCAGGGTCTTTAACAAAGCGTTAAACGCTTCCGTTGTTAACATGTGCACTTCATCGATTATGTAAACTTTGAACTTCCCCTGACCTGCGCTTAACTTAACCTTTTCCCGCAAATCCCTAATCTCGTCAATGCCGCGGTTGGAAGCGGCGTCAATCTCAAAGACTTCCATGGCCGAGCCCTGGTCGATACTGACACAGGATGAACAGCTTCCACACGGCTCCACTCCATCCTTGGCTTCACAATTCAAGGCTTTGGCCAGGATCTTGGCAGCCGTGGTCTTGCCGGTTCCACGCGGACCGCTGAACAAATAAGCGTGGGCTATTTTATCCTGTTTAAGGGCATTTCTTAAAGTCGTTGTTACATGTTCTTGCCCGACCATATCCTGAAAACGGCGCGGCCGCCATTCCCGGTAAAGAGCCAAATAAGCCATGCTCTTCTTCCCCCGTTTATAATAACTCCCTTTAATACTGGGATCTATGGATTATTTAGGTATTCAGTACTCAGGAGTCAGAATTCAGAATGCCCCGAGAATATGCTTCCAGCAATTTACTAACTTCTTGCAAAAGCAGTCTTGCGGCCTTCTGCCATACCAGTAATTTGTTAACCTATTTTCGTCTGTTCTCTTATTCTGACTCCTGTCTCCTGACTCCTGAGTACTTACAATGATCCTACAAATACAAAATAAAGATGGTACTAGACCACCTTAAGCTAAATAAAGGCCGTGCACCTTTGTCCGGACACTCGCTTCCGGCCGTTACTCTGGTTAACTGGCTCGACCCAGGCAGACTCACGGCACACAGAACTGACTCCTTAGTGCTGCTTCCGTCAAGATCTGACACGATTCAAAGAGTCCTGTTGCGCAAGACCCAGATCTCATCGCCTTTAACCAAAGACTGCTCCACAAGCGAAGCCCTCGCGCAGGAATTCCACCCCGCTACAGCGGATTACGGGTTACAGGGATCCGCTACCTCCCCGTCTAGCACGGCCAAATCAATTATAGCAAAATAAAAAGCCAAAGTCGAATACTTAGGCTTGCTAACTTTATATGGCGGAGAGAGAGGGATTCGAACCCTCGAGACAGGTATAGCCCGCCTACTCGATTTCCAGTCGAGCGCCTTCGACCAACTCAGCCATCTCTCCGTGTTCATCGCAAAATTTAAGCTTAAAAGCTTATTTATTAAATTAAGTGACGAAAGCAATTATAAGCTACCCGGCTATATTAGTCAATATAAATAATTCTTTTACTAAATTATGGCAATCAGAAATCGAGAAAAGGGATTGACAGTGTATTCTGAAAAGGATAAACTTGAATCTGAAAATGTAATCGATTACATTTATATAATAAAGCGTTTAATCACCTATATAAGCGGAATATGTAACACGAAGTGTAACAATGTTGTAACCGATTACAGAGAAGTGGATAAAGGGTGTGGACAAATGGCGACGATTAAAGATGTTGCTCGTTTAGCGGGGGTGTCTGTAGCCACCGTCTCCCGAGTGATTAACCAAAAGGACTGTGTGAATCCCGAAACCGCTGGACAAGTACTGAAAGCGATCGAGCAGCTTCAATACGAACCGAATGCTGTAGCTCGGGGCCTTGCGGGCAAGAAGACAGGGACAATTGCCTTAATCTTGCCGGATATATCGAATCCTTTTTTCCCTGCTTTGGCCCGCGGGGTCGAAGATGTAGCCCATAAAAAAGGTCTAACGGTTATTTTAGGCAACTCAGATGGCTTAGGTTTAAAAGAAAGTTCTTATATCAAGATCCTTAAGAAAAAGTATGTGGATGGCATTATCTTCGCTTCGAATACCATTCGTCAAGAGGATATCGAATTTCTGAGAAAAGATGGAATTCCGATGGTACTGTTGGATAGGGGCGTAAATACGGCAACCTGCCCAGTTATTCGTTCAAAAAACCGGGAAGGGGCGAGAATCGCTGTTCAGCATTTAATGGAGCAGGGCTGTCGAAGAATTGCTCATATTTACGGGCCACAAAAATTTATCACGGCTCGAGAACGCTTGCTCGGGTATGAGGAAGTGGTTGGAGGATTAGATGGGTATTCTCCCAGTCTGATGGCACCCGGGCATTTTGATATCGAGAGTGGGCGGAACGCCGTGGAACAGCTCCTTGCACGTCATCCTAATATTGATGGAATTTTTGCAGGAAATGATCTCATGGCAGTAGGAGCTCTCAAAGCCTTGCATGAACGAGGAATCCGGGTTCCGGAACAGGTCAAGGTCTGCGGTTATGATGGGATTGGCTTAACAGAAATTACCGAACCGGAATTGACGACGGTGGCACAGCCAATTTATGAAATGGGAGCATTAGCTGCCCGGATTTTGCTGAATGAAATCGAAAGCGGGATCAGTGAAAATACGATCATCGAACTGGAAGTTGCTTTGATTCCCAGGAAATCGACCCAAAAGGGGGATACTTAATAATGGATCATCGGCCCAAAATAGTGGTCATTGGCAGTCTAAATATGGATTTGGTCGTTAAAGCCGTGCGTACTCCTAAACGCGGGGAAACTGTGATGGGGGAAGAAATTTATTTCATTCCCGGTGGTAAAGGCGCGAACCAAGCGGTGGGATTAGCCCGATTGGGTGCTGAGACCACGATGATTGGAGCGGTTGGATCAGATGCTTTTGGAGAAGAACTTAAGAAGGCCCTGCAAAAGGATGGGGTGAATACCTCAAGCGTAAAGATGCTCGATTCAGCAGCCACAGGCGTTGCCTCAATTCTACTGGCTGAAGGGGATAACAGCATTGTGGTGATTCCAGGAGCGAATGCCCGGTGTTTCCCTGAGGATTTGGATCAGTATGAAGAAATAATAGCCGAAGCCGATCTTGTGCTCCTGCAATTAGAAATTCCGCTTGTAACAGTGGAGTATGCGGTTGAGTTGGCCCAAAAGCATGGGAAAACCGTGATCCTCAATCCAGCCCCAGCCGAAAATCTATCGGAGGATCTACTCAGCAAGGTGGATTATTTAACCCCAAATCGTTCCGAACTCGCCTTGATTGCACGGATGTCAGAAGAGTCTCCAATTGCAAAAGGAATGGAGCGCTTATTAGATGTCGGAGTTTCGTGTTGCATCACGACTCTGGGAGCTGAGGGGGCCGCTTTTATGGAACAGGGCGGAAGCTTGGTTGAAGTTCCGGGTCATAAGGTCTCCGTGGTGGATACTACGGGAGCAGGAGATGCTTTTAATGCCGGCTTGGCGTATGCTCTAGCCCGGAAGAAATCCATTCAGGAAGCCGTAGAGTTTGCAGGCCAGGTTTCAGCACTCGCTGTTACTAAATTCGGAGCTCAGGGTGGGATGCCCACTTTGGCCGAGGTAGAAGCGTATTTCCGGAGGGACGAGGATGAAAAAGATCGGAATCTTAAACAGTGAAATTTCCCGAGTGATCAGCGAGCTTGGGCATATGGATAAAATCGTGATTGCTGATGCCGGTTTACCGATTCCTGCTCATGTCAAACGGATTGATTTGGCTTTGAAAGCAGGGGTCCCGTCTTTCATTGAGACCGTTGAGACCGTCCTTCAGGAAATGTGTGTGGAAAATGCTTATTTGGCTCAAGAAATGGAATCGGCGAGCCCTGCCAAAAAGGGAGAACTGATTGCGGTTTTACCCGGGGCTCAAATCAAGTTCATTACGCATGAAGAGTTAAAAGCCTTAACTCACCAGGCGAAGGCAGTAATCCGCACGGGTGAGTTTACTCCCTATGCTAATGTCATCCTTGAAGCGGGTGTAATTTTCTAAAAATCCAAAGGAGGGATGCAGGTATGGCGGATCTCTTGACGATGGAA
>DAHVVW010000054.1 GCA_027357125.1 Clostridiales bacterium | reverse complement strand
ATCTTCAGGTGTCTATTGAGGCAGTCATCGATGTAGCTACTCATATCGTGGCAAGGGAACGGTGGGGGGTTCCAGCTAGCGCTGGGGAAGCAGTAAAAGTGTTAATGCAACATGGTGTCCTGGAAGAAACCCAAGCGGCACGATTAACGCAAATGATTAAGTTTCGTAATCGCATTGTGCACCTCTACCAGGAGGTAGACGATCAACAAATTTACATAATTTTACAGGAGAATTTGGGGGATTTCAGAAGTTTTGTTAAAACAGTCTTAGTCAAGTTTTTGTGAACCTCCCCCGCCTACGCTGCGCTAAGAGGCGGGAGCTTCAAGGAGAATATCGCCGGAAGGCTGGGACAATCTCCCGTTTGGGAGACCTCATTCAGTGCTCAAAACACGGATATTGAGTGCTGGATGCCCGACGTCCATTGATTCTCCCGACAACAGGAGAGTTTTGTTTCTCTCCTGGCCCGATTCCAGGGGTGTGAATACACTTTAGTGTAAATGGAATAATCATCCAAAGTTTTAGGGATGCTATTATTGCAGCATAAATTGGGCAACGCTGAGGAGCGACCCGAGCGTCCATGTGGGTTTACAAGGGAGGCGGTGCGTATCAGCACTGCTTCTTTTTATTGCAAGCAAGGGGAACTGCCTCCCTGGAAATCAAAGCGAAAAACCTCGGGGTGTGGGGCAGAGCCCCACCTTCATTCATCACCTTTTGCTTTTGGTATTGTTAAAGGGTATTCTCCTGTAACGAGATACTTGTAATACTCCCTTGGAGCTAATCTTGCCAAATCCCATTGGTATCGCTCGATGTTGTAATAATCAGTCCAATCGCTGATCACTTGGTGAATTCCTTCAAATGTTGTGCATTGTGAAATGTCAATTTCATCTTTCATGTGACCGTAAAAGACCACCCGAAAAACATATGTCGTTCCTTTTACATATTGTTTGCGTTAAGTGTTGTTTCTCAAATTAAATGACAAAACGGGATAACACGGTACTAAACGGGAAAAGTCGGGAAACACTGATGGGACAAGGGATTGAAGGAATTTAGAATAATTCTTTTTGTCAAATGGTGTGAGAAGAAATAACGTTAAAAACAATAATTTCGGGCGAGTTTGAAAAGATCGTGAGTTTGAGTTAACCGGCGCGCGCGGGCGTTAATAATTTAGTAACGGAGTTCAAAAAAGCCTGTTAATTCGGGCGTTAGAAGGTTGTAACGGGGCGTTACCGGCGGGTGAAAATCGAGGCTGGAACGCTATTTTTTGCGCCGGTTTGTAACGCTGAGGTGGTAAACCAAGAGGTGGTAAACTGGTAAACTGGTAAACTGGTAAACTAAGCCTGAAACCCTTATACCGCAAGGCATTCAGGGTTTGAGAATAAATTTTTCACGTTTTCATTATGTCAGCTTGTAAACTAAAAATCTTATCCGTTTATGCAATAAAACTGCATAAATATACATAGTCTATACAAAGAAAAACCGGTGCTTTCAACCGGTTTTGATCGCGTATAAGTGGGAATAAATTCCCATTAAAAGATTAAATAAAAAGGTCTATTCCTCGTGGAAGTGGCGAAGTTTCTTTTCGGCCTCTTCCTTTTTCATTATCTGGACGACCTTGCCAATGATAACAAAATTGTCTTTGGGATCGATGTAGATTGGCTTGTACTTTTCGTTGGCCGGTACCAATGCTATATCCTTTCCCTCGGGCGAGAAATATTTGATAGTGGTTTCATCATTGATTCTAAACAGTGCAATTTCTCCACGATCAACGATCGGTTGAGGTTTTACAACAACTAGATCACCATCATTTATCCCGGCATTGATCATACTATTTCCTTTAGCTCTTACCGCGAAGGCTCTCTGGCCGGAAACCTTTTTGTTTATTGGTAAATATCCTTCAAGGATCTCATTAATCAATATAGGCTTACCGGCTGCCGAATCACCAAGTAGAGGTATTTGAATTTCATCAGAATACTGCGCCTCATCTTCAGCAAGCCTACACTCTGCAAGCTTTAGATTACCAGGCTTTAGTGGGAAATATACGGTCTTATCTTCTTTAACCCTGCGATGTAGTAGATACCCGATAAAAGTCTTTAATTCAGCCTTTTCCTCTTCACTAAAGTCCTTAAGTATTTGCAAAAACTCCTCATCTGGGCCTTTTCTTGTTGGAGTTTCATCACCCAAGAGTATCCAGTCAATACTGACATTGAAGTTTTCAGCAATATTTATTAATGCTTTTGCCCCTGGGAGAACCCCTCCTGGCTTTTCCCATGCTGCAATATTTCCAGGTGAAACCTCGATTATATTAGCAAATTTTGCTTGGGATAGATTGTATTTTTCTCTTAGATATTTTATACGGCCCTGAACATCACCAAGATCCGCATCCAAAACGCTCACACCTCCTTTCACTCAAAAATTTGGGTGACTAATTAAAATATATTCTGCTGCTACATAAATATTTGTGCGAATCGGCCTTGTAACCACTAAATATTTGGTTGCTGCTACCTAAATATTTGGGTATTCCCGTTGACCTCACCTAAATATTTGGGTATAATCTAGGTGTGGGAAGAAATTCCCAAGAACATTCTAACGTTATTTGCCAAAGCTTACCAGAGGTAAAGGTTGTCGAAATACAAATTAAGGAGGTGCCTGAGTGAAACCAGATCGACTGACACCTTTTGGGGTGGAAGTCAAGAAACGCCTGTTGGATCTAGGCTTAACCCAAAAGGAATTTTGCGAACAGAATAACATTCCAACAAACCGGTTCAGCGAGATTTTATACGGAAAGCGCGCTGCCAATGACTACCGAAGAGAGATTGAAATAGCCTTGGGGATCAGGCGGTCTGCTTAAATATTAGAGTATAAAAATTCGACATTCTTCTGCTTAATACCTTCAAAGGAGTTGATGCGTTGAAGAAGCTGGTAGCAGTGACAGCTCTGGTATTCGGCCTCGCTTGGCCGTTGCCGACTGCTCGCGAAACCGTATTGGCAAAGAATATTGAACCGGCTCCCAAAGCACAATCCTCAGCAGTACAAATTGAACCGGTTCCGGAACAAAGAAAGTTAAATTACCCATCGAGAGTCATTGCTCTGAAGCCTCAGTTAACAATCAGCCGGGGCGAAGAAAGCAAAAAAGGTTACGAGATGACCATTGAGGCCACTGCCTATACGCACACGGGACACCAAACATTCACTGAAACCTGGCCGAAGGTTGGCACAATCGCCGTGGATCCGAAGGTGATTCCTCTTAAGTCGGAAATATGGGTCGAAGGATATGGTTGGAGAATCGCCGAGGATACTGGCAGCCTCATCAAAGGAAACATTATCGATCTATTCATGGAAACTAAACAAGAAGCTCTAATCTGGGGGAGGCAGCAAGTGAGAATCATCGTTATCCCGCCAGACAAACCTTACAAGAGAAAGTAAACAATTACTTGACTCCAAGAACATAGGTGGTGAAACAGACTGTGCAACTTATGGCAGAGAGAAGTGAAATCTGGCTGACGACCAGCCAGGCTGCCAAACTGGAAGGAATATCAAGGCAGGCCGCTTACAAAAAGGCAACATGCGGTGAATGGGTAGCCAAGAAAGAAAAGATAAGCAGCGGAGGCGGTGTTGGCGGCAAAGGTTTTATGGTCGCCTTATCATCATTATCCGCTCTGGCGAGAAGACGTTGGTACACCCAGAACGATAGCCTTGAAGTCAAGGAAGAAACCGAGGTTGAAGAAGAAATGAGCACCGAGAACGAACAGCCGTTCGAGAACGTCATAGAGCAGCCGGTTAAGGAACCTATAAACCTAGCTGAGGTAAAGGCACTCGTTGGTAATGAACGTTTCGACCAGATGCTTTCTGAAGCAGAAACGAAAGTAAAGCCGGTCATGGAATACCTTGAACTTGGTGATGCTGCGGGGAAAACGGAAAAGGCCGAAGCGATTGCCATAAGACACGGAATCTCAATCGAAACACTTTACCGCAGAGTCAGCCAATATGAAGACTCCGGACTCGTGGGCCTGATGCGACGACTGCCAAGACTGGGAACGGGTACCGTGAGAAGAGTTGTCCCGGAAGAAGTTGAACGCCTGGCGCGAGCGGAGTTCCTGCAGCCAAACAAACCGAAAGTCACCCATGTATACAAGCGGGTTGCAACATTCTGCAAGAAGAGCGGCTTTGAGGTACCCAGCAGAGCGACAATCTACCGCGTGATTGATGACCTGAAGGATAACGAACCGGACTTGGTTTGTCTGGCCCGTGAAGGTGAGGAGGAATATATCAAGCGGTTTGCAGAGAAAGCTGGTCGCAAAGAGCCTGAGTTTGTCAATCAGATATGGGAAGGCGATCACCATCGCCTGGACTTCTTTATCAACTACCGTGGCCGCGCGGTTCGGCCATGGGTAACAACCTGGATGGATGTTACCGCTCGAACCATAACCGGCTTTGCAATGAGTATCCAGGCCAACGGAAGAACCATCGGACTCGCCTTAAGGCACGGGATATTGCCAAAGAAGCTTGGTAGCTGGGGCGGCGGTATCAGTAAAGCGATGGCGGCATCGTTAACCTCCTTGAGTTGGGACGGGGAAACCATTCAAGAAAATACCGGCATAACCGTTCCAATCTGCGGACTGCCTAAAATGCTCTACATCGACAACGGTGAAGATTATAAAGCTAAGGTGCGCAAGGGCTTGAAGTCTAAGGAGTGGGAATATTCCAAAGAAGTGCGCAGCACAAGTGAAATTCTTAATATCGAAACTAAATTCTGCACAAAGTACTCCCCCTGGGCAAAAGGCCATCAGGAACGCTGGTACGGTACTCTTACAGACCAGTTCTCCAGGTACATTCCAGGATACTGCGGAAGCGATAACAAGCACCGGCCCGAAGGGCTTGACGAGCAAGCCATGGCCGAACGTGATGAGCTCTTGGATCTGGAAGAAGCCTCAATGCTTTTTGAAATGTTCGTCAACATCTACCACAACACGGTTCACGGCAGCCTGGGCATGACTCCCTTACAGAAGTATGAAACGACTCCGAAAGTCAGGGAAGGTATTCCGGATGAAAGAACATTGGATATCTGCCTGATGGATGTGGAAAAAGCTAAAGTCATGACAATGGGCATCCAACGCTTTGGCAACAAGAGCCGCCGCCGCTGGTACAGTCATCCCGAGCTTGAGAAGTACGTCGGACAAACACTGGTCATCCGTTATGATCCGAACCGGATCGGAGAACTCCTCATCTTTAACCCGAAGACAGGCAGGTATATCTGTACGGCAACCAACAAGGAACTCATGGAGTGGGATGCTACAAAAGATGATATCCAGAAGTTTCTCAAGAAGAGAGCAACCCGCAGGAAAGAGGTCAAGGAACGCTTGCGCGGGTACAACGATGCAACTCTCGAATCCTTTATCGCAGATCGCCAGGAAGGCGGCCCGGTTATGGTCACGGGTGAATCCGATACAGAAAAAGGGATTCGACTGGTTACCGGCATGGAAGAAGCGGTTAAGAAGTCCGCTAAACCCGATGCCGCCAAGCCTAAAAAGCAAAAGACAAAATCCAGCCGGTTTGATCAGTTTATGCGTGAGGCTGGAAGCTGTTAACCCTAAAACAAATTTTAAGGAGGAATTCAAGTATGGCAAAGAACGCTAATGAAATTATGGGTAATCAGGACATGGTGAAACCTACTCCGGAATGGTCAAAAGAAAGAACCCTCCTGCACCGGCTGATCCGGGAGGAGGGCACCCTTGTGAGTGAGGTCGCCAAGGCCATAGGCAAATCTCACAGTACGGTTAGCCTGTATATCAACGACAAATATAAGGCTAACGAGGATTTTGAAAATCTCGTTAGACATTATCTCACAAAAATCGGCAAGTGGCAAGAGAATGATGCACAGGCAGAGATCGCGGTGACTGCAGACCAAAGCGCAGTGACCCTTGAGTTTCCCCAAGTAATTCAACCCGTTGGAAAGCTGAACCCGTCCAAGCCGCCAAAGATGATTCAGACGGAAGACATGGCCCGTGTCTGGGGGATCTGCCGCAAGAGTTTTGAGAACGGAGAGTTCGGATTGGTCATCGGCAAGCCCGGTACCGGAAAAACATACGCATTGGAAACCTATCACAACCTTGCCAACATTCCTATGGAAGTCATCACTTGCGACGAAACCAGCACGGTTAAAAGTATCTTGGTTGAAACCGCTGAAGCACTTGACCTTGAAGTTAAGGGCACGTCGGCATCCCTTATGAGAAAAATCGTTAAGGAGCTGAAGACGAGGCCGGTGCTCCTTGTATATGACGAAGCCGACCTCCTGCGAGGGCCGAAGATTTTCGAAACCATCCGGGCCATCTATGACAAGACGGGAAACATCGGCATTGTCCTTTGCGGAAACCAAAATCTTGCCGAACGCATCCTGGCCTTTGCTGAAGATCGTCCGGAGATGGCACGGATCCGTGACCGCATTGGTTATTTTCAGAAGCTTAACGGACTGAACAAGAATGAGGCAGCCACGTTTCTGACAGGCATCAATATCACCCCCAAAGCGTTAGAACTTCTGATAATGATAGGAACAAAGCGTGGGATCCGGCAGCTCGTCAAAGCCCTGGGAAGGCTCCTAGAAGTCACTCGCGGCGAAGTCATTGACGAGGAACTAGTTGAAGAACTTGGTCAAATCGTTTTGAGTTTCAATGCTTAAGGGGGTAACACTATGGAGAACAAAGTGGTTTTTGTATCTATCCCCCCTGAAACGCAACGCCTCTTAAAGCAGTTCTTACACACAGACACCATGGCAACAAGAACCCCTTTATTTATTGTTCAGGACTTTGAAGGAGCAAAAAGGCCCAAAAGGGGCACTTTCAACGAAACCGATTGGCGTGATGTGGCTTACTTTTTCAGCAAGGAAGAAGCGCATAGGTACATTAAGTACCAGGGACACAACCTTAAATACCCTCGCATCTACTGCAAGTCACCGGGATACAGCAATGAAGGCGATTGGGAACCGTTCTACCAACTGCTTCAAGCAATTGCATCTGCCCTTGAAACCACTAACATCAAATTACCTCTACCATGGAATCCAGAGACAGTTAGATAGCGATAAGGGAGGCTTATAGCCTCCTCCCCTCGTCCGGGTTGGCACCCGGTACCTGAATGAGGAGCCATACGAAAGGGGGAATAAAATGCCTAAAGTTTGCCTTGATGCAGGCCACAATGACAGCGGAGCAGACACCGGCGCCCAAGGAAATGGGCTATTGGAACAAGACATCACACTGGACATTGTCCTGCGAATCAGAAAGAAGTTGGAACAAAGATCTTTTGAGGTAGTCCTAACCCGTGAAGGGCCGTTTGTAAACGGGGCACACGGAACACTAAGCGAATCCTTACGAACTCGCTGCCAAATTGCCAATGCTGCAAAAGCCGATCTCTTTGTATCGGTACATGTGAATGCTGGCGGCGGTACCGGAGTTGAGGTTCATGCCCTTGCGAGCGGAGGAAAAGCTGAAGCATGTGCCCGAAAGGTTCTTCCCTACCTGGTTGATGCAGGGAATTGGGCCAACAGAGGAGTTAAATTCAGTAATTTTCAAGTCCTCCGCGAAACTGTTATGCCAGCCATTCTCACAGAAAACGGGTTCATTGACACCAAAGAGGATGCGGAAAAACTAAAGAATTCGAGCATGATTGAAGCCATCGCGGATGCCCATGTGCGCGGTATATGTGATTATTTTGGAATGGCCTACGCACCGGCTCCGGTCGCGCCATCTGAACCGACTGCGCAAACCTCCGGAATTGATGCCCTAATTGTATTCATTGGGTACCCGGAGGCCGGAATTGTGCCCCACCTGCAGGCTCACTTAAAAGCACCGGCCATCATGCTGCAGGACTTAACCCCGGAGACAGCCAAAGCAGCCCGCAAAGTGTATGGAATTGGCTACTCCGCAGAGAAATACGTTGTCGAAGGCTACGCCATTCCCCTGTATAAGCTGCTAACCGGCAGCAATGCTGACGATACCGCTCAGGCCGTGATCGACTTCGTCAAAGGTAGGTAGCTTCATGGCAGCAAAAAAGGGGTATAAGAAGCTTACCAATGCTCAGAAGAAGCTCAATAAAGAGATTCGCGAGGAAATGAGAGCAAAGGGCATCCTCCCTCCTGTTAAGCCGAAACTTAATCGAAGTAAGTTCGCCAAGGAAGTCGATGCAGAGTTCAAAGAAAGCTTTGGGGCTTATACAGACATCCAGTATTTATACCATGCTATTAGCTTTATGAAGCCACCTTCGGGAGTAAAGACGAAAATTTCTCCTGAGGAAATGGGAGTCTTAAAGTTATTAAAGATCGCGATGGAGATTAAGAAGTTCTTTAAAGAGAAGATAAGCAACGGAGAATCAAAGTACAATGTCGTGGATCTATACGAAAAAGTCGTTAAACCGATAATGGATCTCTAGCGGAAATGGTGATCATATGGCGTCTGGCGGCATTATAGGAACTTGCCCCGTCTGCGATGAGCTTATATGGGAGGACGAATGGATGATTATGGGCGATGACACTATCATCCATGAGCGATGCAGACGGCAGCACATAAAGAACACAACCGGGATGTCGGAGGCTCAGTTTCTCCGGTTGGCCGGAGCATCCGAACTCCGCAAGGACGTTGAGGCACTAAAGCAAAGCATGAACGCCACACTGGAATTTTATGGCGAGAGACTTCAACAAATCGAGCAACAACTAAATCAGATCGAGAATCAAAGACGGGGCTAATACGCCCCGCCCCCTCGCACGGGTTGGCACCCGATGCCTGAAAGAGGAGCCTTACGAAAGGGGGTAAAAATTATGAGAGTAACACCGAGCAACCACAGTCTGGTACCGCGCGACCTGAGAAATGCGGGGCCGTCAGGAGCGGTCGAAACCTATTGGCAAAAGGATTCGTTTTCCTGGTACGGTAACGAATCACGCAAGAAAGGTTCAGGCATTGAGATGTATATCAGAGTCACCAAGACTCAGATAAGGATTTCACACACTGCTGCCTCCGCTGCAGGGATTGAACCGGGCGACAAAGTCAAGGTCGGCATCAATAAAGCCTATATTGCCATTATCAAAGATACTGACGGCTTTATCACCCAAGGAGAAAAAGGCAAGACAACCAAAGCGGTTCACTTCAATGCTGTCGCCGTCGTGAAGCAAATCAAGCGAGGCCG
>DAHVVW010000053.1 GCA_027357125.1 Clostridiales bacterium | reverse complement strand
GCACTTTCCGGCCCAATCTGCCCGCTAAAGTGCAGGTGGCAGGAGCAGGAGTGCGGGCGACTTTGGAGCTTGGGCTTTACACCATGCGGGAAGGGCACTACATTTCCGAATATGATCTGCACTTGGCGAAGAAACTCGCTTACGTGATGACCGGCGGGGAGCGTCGTCCTGGGTCATGTGCTGATGAACAGTATTATCTGGATTTGGAACGGGAAGCTTTCCTAAGTTTATTGGGAGAACCGAAGACTCAGGATCGGATACGTTATATGCTTAGCAAAAATAAGCCGCTCCGGAACTAAACGATTCGAGGGGGGAAGGGCCATGCAAGAAGCGTTTATTATTGAAGCCAAACGCACAGCCATCGGGAAAGCAATCAGGGGGTCGCTGGCCCAAGTGCGACCGGATGACCTGGGAGCCTATGTGATCCAGGATATTTTACGTCAGGTTCCGGTACTGAAGCCAGAGGAAATCGACGATTGCATTATCGGCTGCTCATTTCCGGAAGCGGAGCAGGGGATGAACATGGGGCGGGTCATGGCTTTGCGGACAGGGCTTCCGATTGAAGTTCCGGGCATGACGGTTAACCGTTTTTGTTCTTCCGGCTTGCAGGCAATCTCGCTTGCAGCTGACCGCATTCGTTTGGGAGAAGCGGACGTCATGCTGGCCGGGGGCGCGGAGAACATGTCGATGGTGCCAATCGGGGGCCACAAGCCCGCGCCCAATCCGTACCTGATGGAGAATGCGCCCCAGGTTTACATGTCAATGGGGATTACGGCTGAAAACGTGGCTGCTAGATACGGCATCAGTCGAGAGGACCAAGATCACTTTGCGATACAGAGCCACCTTAAGGCTCATGCTGCGCAGGTGGGGGGACGCTTCAGCGGCGAGATTGTGTCTATTCCCTTGCCGCTCTGGGGAGAAAAGGTTCAAAAGTGGTTCAGCGCGGATGAAGGGATTCGTCCGGATACCACGATGGAGAGCCTCGCGCACTTAAAGCCGGTGTTTAGGGCCGGGGGCACGGTCACTGCCGGTAACTCCTCTCAGACCAGTGACGGGGCTGCGGCTTCCCTGCTTATGTCGGAGAAGAAAGTAAAGGAACTGGAATTAAAACCAGTGGCTGTGTGGCGGGGGTTTGCCGCTGCCGGGGTCGAGCCTGAACTCATGGGTATAGGGCCGGTCAAAGCTATTCCCAAAGTACTGAAGCAAACAGGGCTCACCCTTGACCAAATCGACCTGATAGAACTGAACGAAGCTTTTGCCGCTCAGGCCTTGGCCGTAATTAAAGTATTGGAACTGAACCCGGAAAGAGTAAACCCCAACGGCGGGGCCATTGCTCTTGGGCATCCGCTTGGGTGTACCGGAGCCAAGCTTAGTGCTACCCTTTTACATGAAATGAGGCGTAGAGGGGCTAAGTACGGCATGGTCAGTATGTGCATCGGCGGGGGTATGGGGGCCGCAGGGATCTACGAACTCTTATAGGGCGCAGACTGCAATGCATTTCGCTATAACAATTAAGAATTATGAACTGATGTAAGGGGGAGAAAAGCATGTCTGATTTAGAGGTGCGCGGCGGAGGATTTTTGGTTGCGGAAGTGGCTCCTGAGCAAATATTTGTGCCGGAGGAACTGACGGAGGATCACTTACAACTAAAGCGCATGACTCATAATTTCATGGACAAAGAAGTAGCTCCTAAATTTGAGCGGATTGAGGCTCAAGAGGAAAACTTGGTGAAAGGACTCTTGCGTCAGGCTGGAGAACTGGGGCTGTTAGGGTTGGAAGTGCCGGAGGAGTTTGGGGGCTTAAGCCTTGATAAGCACTCGACCGTGGTTGTGGGGGAAGAGATTCCCCGTGGCGGTTCGTTCGCGGTTTCATTCGCTGCGCATACCGGGATTGGAACCTTGCCCATCGTATATTTTGGCACGCCACAGCAGAAGGAGAAATATCTGCCAGGACTCGCTTCCGGGGAGAAAATAGCCGCTTACTGTTTGACCGAGCCGGGTTCAGGCTCTGATGCCATGAGCGCCAAGACTACAGCCGTCTTAAACCCGGAAGGGACGCATTATATGCTTAACGGCACCAAACAGTTTATCACCAACGCCGGGTTTGCCGACATCTATATCGTCTATGCCAAAGTAGAGGGCAAGCTGAGCACGTTCATTGTGGAACGGGAGCTGCCGGGTGTGTCCTTGGGCCCGGAAGAAAAGAAAATGGGGATTAAAGGTTCATCAACCCGCCAACTGATTTTAGAGGATGTGCAAGTCCCGGTAGAAAATGTGGTTGGGGATCTCGGACGAGGGCATGTAGTCGCGTTCAACATCTTAAATATCGGGCGCTTTAAGCTGGCCGCCTCTGCTATCGGAAGCAGCCAGCTTGCCTTGGAAACAAGCGTCAAGTACGCGTCCGAACGCAAGCAGTTCGGGGCTCCGCTCACGGCTTTCGGGGCGATTCAGGCCAAACTCGCGGACATGGCGGTGCAAACCTATGTGGCGGAGAGCACAGTCTACCGCACTGCCGGGTTGATGGAGAAGGCTCTGGAGGGGATAGATTTAACGGGCGATTGCCGCAAGGAGGCCGGGAAGGCTCTCGAGGAGTACGCTATTGAGTGTTCTCTAAATAAAGTGCTGGCTTCCGAGGTTCTGGATTTTGTGGTGGACGAAGGGGTGCAAATCCACGGCGGGTACGGGTTTATCCAGGAATACCCGATTGAGCACATGTACCGTGATTCCCGCATCAACAGGCTGTTTGAAGGAACAAATGAAATTAACCGCTTACTCGTCCCCGGGACTTTGCTTAAGCGGGCCTTGGCTGGGGAGTTGCCCCTGTTCGCGGCAGCTATGAATGTGCAAAAAGACTTGATGACGATGTCTTTGTCTGCTGAGGAAGAGGGAATAGGTGTCCTTGGGCAGTTGGTGCAGCAGGGCAAGAAGCTGGCTGTGCTCGCGCTTGGGCTGGCTGCTCAAAACATGGGTACCCGGCTTAAAGACGACCAATATGTCTTAATGGGCCTCGCGGAAATGGTTTTACAACTCTATGCCATGGAAAGCGCGGTCCTACGGGCGCAAAAGGTGCAGGCCTTCAATGTCAGCGACGAACACAAAGTGTTTGTGGAGAAGGCCGCCACCCTGGGCGCATTTAGTGCCTTCAATATCCTGGAACAGCACACCAAGGAAGTGGTGTGCGCAGTCGAGAAGGGGGATTCCTTAAAGACGGTGCTGGCCGCGGTGCGCAAACTTTCCCGCCGTCCCGCAGCGGACATAATCGGACTGCGCCGGGAGGTGGCCGGGATGGTGATCGCAAAAGGGAAATACCCGCTGCGATGAGTGGAGGGAATACGCTTGATATGGGGCAGGTCTACAATTCGGAACTGATTGCATAAAGTATAGAAAACATGTTTGGAATGTCTTATGGTAGAAAGAAATATGGCCAAGATAGGTGACTAAGGGTTAAAGAGAGAGGTTTGTTACCCGTGCTCAGGAGCGGATTCGGGAGGAGGTAATCCCTATGTCAGAGAGTAACGAACAGGCATCTCCATATGCCCAACGGCCGTGGTTACAGATCTATCCAGCGCAAGCCAAGCCGCACTTAGAGTACTCCGATGTTTCTCTGCCGCGTCTCTTGGAAAAAAGTGTGCATGAGTTTGGTGAGCGTACGGCGACCAACTTTTTTGGGGCCAGACTAACTTATCTTGAGTTATTGACTGAAGTAAACCGTTTGGCCCGGATTTTGGCAGACTTGGGGGTAGAAAAGGGGGACAGGGTGGCAATCATGCTGCCCAACTGTCCCCAGGCTGTTATTGCGTATTACGGGGCTTTGCGCCTTGGCGCGGTAGTGGTAGCCACCAATCCTCTCTACGTGGAGAGGGAACTGGAGTTTCAGCTCGAGGATTCCGGGACTGAAACCATTATTGTATTAGATCTTTTCTATTCCAGAGTTAAAGCTGTGAAAGAGCGCACTCACCTTAAGCATGTAATTGTCACCAAGCTCCAGGAATACATGCCATTTCCCCTGAAATTTTTCTTCCCCCTGAAAATGAAACGGGAAGGGAAAGTCCCACACGTTGAGCGGGAACAGGGAGTACATTTTTGGGAAGAACGAATGCAAGTCACACAGGGTCCGACTCCTTCTGCCAATGTCAAAGCGTCAGACCTAGCCTTGCTCCAGTATACCGGAGGAACGACCGGGGTTGCCAAAGGGGCCATGCTTACCCACCGCAATCTTGTAGCCAACGTTTTGCAAGTTAAGGAATGGATGCTTGATGCGGAACCAGGGAAAGAGAAGATGCTAGGCGTGCTTCCGTTCTTTCATGTTTACGGCATGACCGTGGCCATGAACCTTGCCGTGACCCTCGGGGCCGAGCTGATTATCCTGCCGAAATTTGAAATCAAACAAGCCCTGAAAGCGATCAATAAGTATCAGCCGACTTTTTTCCCGGGTGCCCCGACGATGTATGTAGCGATTAACACCTATCCAGAAGTAACGAAGTATAAAATTTCCTCTATCCGTTCCTGTATTAGCGGCTCCGCCCCGCTTCCGGTTGAAGTGCAGGAGAAATTCGAGCAGCTCACCGGGGGTAAACTGGTGGAAGGGTACGGTCTAACCGAAGCTTCTCCGGTCACACATTCCAACCCTTTGGCCGGTATGCGCAAAACGGGAACCATTGGGCTCCCGCTGCCGGATACGGAGTGTAAAATTGTCGATCCTGCGACCTTCGCGGAAGTTGCGGTGGGTGAGATAGGGGAGTTGGCCGTTAAGGGGCCGCAAGTTATGGCAGGGTACTGGAACCGACAGAAGGCCACCGCCGCAGCCATCCATGACGGTTGGCTGTTGACCGGGGATATGGCGACGATGGATGAGGACGGGTATTTCAGGATTGCGGACCGCAAAAAAGACCTGATCATTGCGGGAGGGTTTAATATCTACCCGCGGGAGATTGAGGAGGTACTCTACCAGCACCCTGCGGTGCAGGAGGCGGCAGTGATCGGGGTGCCAGACGATTACCGCGGGGAAACTGTCAAAGCTTTCTTGGTATTAAGGCCGGGAGAGCAGGCTAATGCGGAGGAAATCACCAAGTATTGCCGGAGCAAGCTGGCCGCTTACAAAGTCCCGCGCCTGATTGAGTTTCGGGAGGAGTTGCCGAAGACGATTGTGGGCAAGGTTCTGAAAAGACAACTAAGACAAGAAGAAAAAGATTAAGTTGCCAGAAGCACCCTGTCATCGTCAAACGCCGTGCCGCTGGCGGTACTGAAGCGCTCGACTAGTTGCGGTACTGTGAGCATTGACTTTTCTTCGTGCCCAAGGTCAAGGATGAGCTGACCGCGGTGCATCATCATTAGCCTGTTGCCGAATTTTATAGCCTGTTCCATATTGTGAGGAATCATCAGAGTTGTTAACTTTTTCGAAGATACGATCTTCCCGGTAAGATCCATGATTTGTTTGGCGGTTTTTGGATCCAAGGCTGCCGTGTGTTCGTCAAGGAGTAGCAATTTCGGTTCGGCAAGCGTGGCAATGACCAAAGCCAGAGCTTGGCGCTGGCCGCCGGATAATGTCCGTACCGGTACCCTCAACCGATTCTCTAAGCCTAAGCCGACTTCAGCCAGTACTTCCTTGAAAAGCTTCTCTTTATTAGATGTTATCGCCCACCTTAGTCCCCTAACCTGACCGCGCTTATACGCCATCGCCAGGTTTTCCTCAATCGTCATTTCGGAGGCAGTGCTGGCCAGAGGGTCTTGGTCGATGCGACCGATATCCTTAGCCCGCAGATATTCAGGATAAGCTGTAACATCTTTGCCTGCTAATTCCACTTTGCCCGCATCAGGCAGTTCAATTCCGGCGAGAACTTTTAGGAAAGTGGATTTGCCTGCGCCATTGCTCCCGATAATCGTTATGAAATCCCCGGGGTTAAGATCAAGATTAATGTTATTGAGGGCCAAGACTTCATTCGAAGTGTTGGGGAAAAATACTTTGTAGACATTAGTAAGCTTAATCACTCTTGGCCCACCTCTTTTTCCTTGTTCTCTGTCACCTGTGGCAACGAGAGCGGTTTTTGTGTTCTCGTCTTAATGTTTGGGAGGAAAAGGGCTAAGAGCACGAGGATAGCGGTAACAGCCTTAAAATCTTCAGCCGGCAGGTTCAACCTTAGACCCAAAGCCAAGAGCGCTCGGTAAATGACCGAGCCGAGAATGGCCCCGGTCAGAAGCATGCTCAAGCCCCGGCTGCCAAACAGCATTTCCCCGACAATGACGGAGGCGATCGAAGCCACAAGGACTCCGATGCCCATCCCCACATCTGCAAACCCTTGGCTTTGGCTGGCTAAAGCACCGGACAAGGCGACCATGAAGTTGGAGATGATTAAGGTTAAGAGTTTAGTATTATCAGTGTTTACGCCCAGAGAGCGGATCATTTTTTCGTTATCGCCCGTTGCCCGTACTGCCAAGCCAAGGTCGGTTTTCAAGAACCAGCCGAGTAAGAGCCTGGCTGTAAGCACCATCACAAACAGGAGTGTAATCGTTACAGTCTTATATTGAATGAGGGAAAGGGTTCCTTCCGTAATGTTGAAAAGCCTTAGAATACGGTCAAAAAAGTTTTCGTTCGTGAGCAATGGAATGTTGGGACGGCCCATCGTGCGCAGCATCACGGTATAGATAGCACTGGTCGTGAGGATTCCGGCAAGGATGTTGTTTACCTTCATTCTGGTATGCATGAGACCTGTGGCGGCACCAGCCACACCACCAGCCAAAGCTCCGAGCAAGACGGCTAATAGGGGATCGGCACCTACGACGATGGCCTTAGCTGTGATCGCAGCCCCTAAAGGGAAGCTGCCTTCGACAGTCAGATCGGGAAAGCCCAAGATCCGGAAAGTTAATAAGACTCCCAGAGCCATAAAACCGTAGATGAATCCTTGTTGTAACCCACTGGTAATGATGTTCTCCATAGTTGCCTTCCTTTAGAATACTACAACACTTGATCGGCGCGGGACAGGACTTGCTCAGGAATGGTGAGCCCATATTTTACGGCTGCATTCTTGTTAATTAACAGAGTGCGTTTGCGGATTTCCTCAGAAGGAATATTCCCCGCTTTTTCCCCGCGCAGGATTTTGGCGACAATCTCAGCGCCCTGGCGTCCGCAGTCATATTCGTCATTGCCCAGGGTGGCGAGTGCACCTTTCTTCACGGATTCAGTGTCCCCGGTATAGAAAGGAATTTTATTTTTCTGGCCGACGTCAATTACACTTTCAACGGCTGACATCACAGTGTTGTCCTGGGGCATAAACATGGCATCAACCCTGCCAACCAAGGATTGGGCAGCACCCTGGACCTCGTTGCTGCTGGCGACAGTCGCTTCGACCACATTAACTTTCCCTTTAAGGTATTCTTTAATTCGTTTGACATTGCTGGCGGAGTTTGCTTCTCCCGGGTTATACAGAACACCGAGATTTTTAAGGGAGGGCTGAATTTCTTTAATTAGATCCATTTGCTGTTCCACGGGATCGGCGCTGTAAACTCCGGTAATGTTCGTGCCTGAGGGTTTGTTAAGCTCTTTGATTAGGCCGGAGCCGACTGCATCAGATACGGCAATGTAAACAACCGGGATGCCTGTACCTTTGGTGGCCATGGCTGCAGCCTGGGAACTGGGGGTGGTGATGGAAAGAATGACATCAACTTTGTCGGCCACAAACTTATCCGCAATCGTTTTAGCCATATTCGGGTCGCCTTGGGAATTCTTGATGTCAAATTCAACATTTTGCCCCTGAATGAAGCCTAATTCCTTCATCTGGTCGAGGAACCCTTTTTGATCCAAATCAAGCGCAGGGTGAGCGACAAATTGGGATACCCCTACTTTCACAACTTTTTTCCCTGTGTCAGCGGCTTTCTGGGCGTCTCCCTGAGTATTGCCGGTTTGCGTGCCACAACCTGAGAGTACGATGACTAGGCTTAAAAATATGAGTCCTAAGATAAGACCGAATTTGCGCATCGTTAATTTGTCCTCCTCTTTAAGTTAATTAGTTTATTGAATTTATTAGTTTAGTTTTCTTTTCTTATAAAACTCTGATTCGAAAATTCAGCTGTTGCTGCGGGCAATCCTTTAATTCTCTCTGAGAAATTAAAAACCGGTACTCAAATGAGTACCGGCGATTACACTTATCCCGGCTCATCTCAACTCCTCTCACATATTCTAATCTCAACTCAGCTAAAAATTCATATATCATTTTGAACCTGATGTTAGTTTAACACTGAGGGAATTTTTTTGTCAACGAATTTTTTGACGGGTGAAGGCAAGAAGTGCTTATTGCCAGATTATGACACCAAGGTCTTCTTTTCCTGCTTTTACCTATGGTATAATGGTGTCAAGGAAGTGATGATGCGGGTGAGGACTGTTTCAGACGCCGAATTAAAAGCATGGACAGACTTTTTTCAGAACCGCGGTGAGGTTGCTGCAGTCTATCTGTTTGGATCATTCGGGACGGAGTTCCAACATCCAAACAGTGATATCGACCTGGGGGTTGTTTTCTCCCGCACTCTGACTTTTGCCGATGAGCTGGCATTTGATGCGGATCTCTCGCTGTTTTTGGCATCAGACAAAGTTGATTTAGTGAATTTGAACCGAGCCCCGGTGGCTCTACAATTCAAAGTCCTTTCCGACGGCTTGCTCATATATGAGGGAGACTATATTACTCACAGTAATTTTATTGAGAGAGTGCTAAAAACTTATTTTGATTATAAAATCTCTTATGCCCGCTTCTCCGAGGACTATGAACATGCATTGAGGGAGGAGTACCTTAAGCATGGTAGATAGAGAGATTATTAAGAGCAAGCTGGTCTTTCTTGAACAGACCCTGGTCAAACTGGAAGAATTGCAAAGCCTCAAATCTAAAGAGTTTTTTAAGAGCTTTCAAAATGTTGACAGCGCAAAATATAATCTACAAGTCGCGATTGAAGCAGTCATTGACATCGCAACTCATGTGGTGGCACGGGAACGTTGGGGGGTGCCGGCCAGTTCTGCCGAAGCAATCAGGTTTCTGGCTGAAAACAATGTGATTACCAGGGACCAAAGTGTTCGGTTAATGCAAATGGTTAAGTTTCGTAACCGAATTGTGCATATTTATCAGGAAGTTGATGATAATCAGGTTTACGAGATTTTACATCAAGATTTAGGAGATTTCAGAGACTTCATCAGGTCGGTGATAACTAAATTCTTAAACGAAAAATAGGGCTGTCCAGTGATGTGTACCAGTGCCAGTACACTTTTGGACAGTCCTACTTTCTTTATGCTAAAGAATTTAGGTATAGTCATTGACATACCCCCGTAGGGTATAATAGAATTATGCCAGTTCATATTCA
>DAHVVW010000052.1 GCA_027357125.1 Clostridiales bacterium | reverse complement strand
TTTTGCCTTCAAGACGGGTCTTTTCAATATTGGTGCTTCAGGGCAGATGTTGATGGGTGGGTTTTGTGCGACGGCAGTAGGTTTGACCCTTTCGTTACCGTCCGTAATCCTCCTGCCGCTTGCGCTTATGGCTTCAGTATTGGGTGGAGCTATTTGGGCGCTGATTCCGGGGATTTTAAAAGCTCGGTTTAATGTCCACGAAGTGGTTTCCACGATTATGATGAATTGGATTAGTTATTGGGTTGTCTATTATGCTGTGCCGGCTTATTTCAAGGGCCAATTCCTGGAAACGGAATCCCGAGCAATTCCGGATGCGGCATCTCTGAAAGTGAATTGGCTGTCTCAGCTTTTTAACGGTTCGTTTATTAATTTGGGCTTGTTTTTGGCGCTGGCGGCGGTTATCATTATTGCCTTTATTTTGAATAGGACAGTGATGGGCTATGAATTGAAAGCCGTTGGCTATAATCGGTTTGCCGCAGAGTATGCCGGAATCAATGTGAACCGGAATATTATTCTTTCCATGATGATTGCCGGGGCATTGGCCGGGTTGGGAGGGGCAACTCTGTACATTGGAAATGCCAGCAACATCCAAATAGGGGTTCTGCCAGCACAGGGATTCGATGGGATTGCTGTGGCCCTGCTGGGAGCGAATTCTCCTTTGGGTTCCATGTTGGCAGCCTTGTTCTTCGGACTTCTCTATTCCGGGAAGGGATTTATGAATGCCATGATCCAAATCCCACCTGAAATTGCGGATACCATTATCGCAACCATCATTTACTTTGCGGCAACCAGTGTTTTAATTGAGAGACTTGTCAACCTGTTAAGATTCAGAAAGAGAGGGCAATAACAATGTGGACGATCTTGGTACAAATCTTTCCGTATGCGGTTGCCTTTACGATTCCGTTACTGATTACCGCGCTGGGAGGACTTTTTTCAGAACGTAGTGGGGTTGTAAACATCGGACTCGAAGGTCTGATGGTCGTGGGCTCTT
The DNA here is from genome assembly GCA_027357125.1 of Clostridiales bacterium. Classification (GTDB taxonomy): domain Bacteria; phylum Bacillota; class Desulfitobacteriia; order Desulfitobacteriales; family Desulfitobacteriaceae; genus Paradesulfitobacterium. Next base: position 8,429 of record DAHVVW010000052.1, on the reverse strand, counting down.
TTGGCGGAGCACTCGCCATAGCTAAGTTACAGCCCGCATTTCCGAATGGCGCGGTCTGGATCGGGATCATGGTTGCAATGCTCACGGGGGCAGTATTCTCTCTTTTACATGCCTTTGCCAGCATCAATCTAAGTGCCAATCAGGTGATTAGTGGCACGGCCATCAATATGCTTGCCGGTGCGCTGACCGTATTTTTAGCCAGGAACATCACTGGAAGCGGCAATATCCGCATTGCCAGCGGTCTGCCGCGCATGGATATACCTGTTTTGTCCTCTGTACCTATTGTGGGCAAGCTCTTCTTTACCCAGACTTATCCCTCGACCTGGCTCGTGCTCATTATATTGGCTATAAGTTGGTATGTACTTTATCAAACGGCTTTTGGGCTCAGACTACGGGCATGCGGGGAACATCCGCACGCCGCTGATTCGGCGGGTGTCAATGTTTTCCGAGTGCGCTACCTTGCCGTGATGCTATCAGGAGCTTTCGCCGGATTAGGAGGAGTCATCATCCTGATAACCTATTCCGGGGAGTTTACCGGAAGTGTATCGGGACTCGGGTTTCTTGCTTTGGCATCCTTGATTTTCGGACAATGGAAGCCATTGGGGATCCTGGGAGCAACCTTCTTCTTTGGCTTTGCCAGCACCATAGCCAATGTGTCTCAGGTTATGCCGGCCCTTGCATCCATACCCAGCGTGATTTTGAAGGTATTTCCCTATGTTGTCACCCTGATGGCCTTGATTGTATTTTCAAAATCCACTCAAGCGCCAAGGGCTGCCGGTGAACCGTTTGAGCATGGAAAACGGTAATACCGATTTTCTTCAATTGACTTGCGAGGGTTCTGATGATAACATGGATTCGCTGGTAAAGTTTAACTGCGTATCAAACCTTATCGCATTAATTTTTCTAAAATAACAATTAAGGGGGTCTGTTGATGTTTAAGAAAGTTACGGCTATTCTACTTACAACACTGATGACAGTGACGCTGCTAGCGGGTTGCGGAGGCACGCCGAACGCTGGAAGTCCAGGCGGCACAAGTGGTGGGGCAGCTGCCGCTGCCTTTAAAGTCGGAATGGTTACCGACTCCGGAACAATTGATGATAAATCGTTCAATCAGGGCACGTGGGAAGGGGTTCAGAAGGCTGGAAAAGATTTAGGCCTGGAGACCAAATACTTAAAGCCGACAGGAACAACTGAAGCAGATTACATCAAAGAAATCGGAAACCTTCATGATGCAGGTTATAAGTTTATTGTGACTCCTGGGTTCAAATTCTCCACGGCCATTTTTCAAGCGCAAGACAAATATCAGGACAGCAAGTTTGTAATCATTGATGCAAGCCCTGCAGACAAAGATGGGAAGGAAAGTATTAAACCGAACACGGTTGCGATTTTCTTTGCTGAGCATGAATCCGGGTTCCTCGCCGGTGTGGCGACCGCCCTTCAACTTAAAGAAGGGGATGTCGGGTTTATTGGAGGCATGGAAATCCCACCGGTACAACGGTATAACTGGGGCTTCCAACAAGGGATTAAATACGCCAATGACAAATTCAGTACTAAAATCAATATTAAACCTGAAAATGTTGTGTACCAAGGAACATTTACGGAGATCGCGGCCGGACAACAATTAGCTGCCCATATGTATGACGGTGGTGTCAAAGCAATATTCGCCGCCGCAGGCAGCGTCGGCTTGGGAGCCATCAATGAGGCGAAAGCCCGCGCGAAAGCCGGCAAACAAGCGTGGGTCATTGGTGTTGATGTCGATCAGTACAGCGAAGGTATTTATGATGGAACGAAATCGATCATTTTGACTTCCGCCATGAAGAAAATTGATACGGCTGCTTATGATATGGTGAAAGCAGAAAAAGACGGCAAGTTCCAAGGCGGGAAAGCCATGACCTTTGACTCCAAAAACAACGGCATCGGTATTCCTGAGAAGAACCCCAATTTAAGCAGCGATGTCACCACCAAAGTCGCAGATGTATTCAAGAAGATTCAATCGGGTGAGATCAAAGTTTCAGGCGAAAAGGGAAATTTGATTAAGTAAGCGAATCAAGTGCAAGATGAGTAGCATATGTACGAAAGGAGACGGTTTTCCGTCTCCTTTTCACTGTGTTCGGCATATTTGCTGGAGCCAATTAAGCTTTACGTTCCCCTCTTTTTTAATCGTAATCTTTGTATATAGCCTTGTCTATGATATAGTTAATTAATGAGTATATAAGGAAAATTCTCCGTTAAGGGAAGGAGTATCCTCCGATGCCGCGGATAATCATTTTGGATGGAAACAGCTTGGCCAATCGGGCCTTTTATGCGTTACCCATGCTCACTGCTGCAGACGGACGGCCGACGAATGTCTTGCACGGGTTTATGACGATGCTGCTCAGACTCTTGCAAGAGCAAAACCCAGACTATTGGCTTGTAACTTTTGATAAAAGCAAGGCAACAGTGCGCATTGAACAATATGCCGAATATAAAGCTCAGCGCAAAGAGACTCCGGACGCTCTGCGTCCGCAGTTTGACTATCTTAAGGATGTTTTGTCCGCTTTTGCGGTTCCGATGTTAGAATTGGCCGGGTATGAAGCGGATGATCTAATTGCTTCAGTTGCCAGAAGAGCAGAGGCCAGGGGCTGGGAAGTCCTGATTTACACGGGAGATAGAGATGCCCTTCAGCTAGTCTCTCCCAAGATTAATGTCTTCCTCACGAAAAAAGGGATTAGCGAGGTCGAGTGCTATGATGAACATCACCTCTGGGAGCGTTACCAGCTTCGCCCCGCCCAGATCATCGACCTTAAAGGTCTGATGGGAGACAGTTCCGATAACATTCCTGGAGTTCCAGGGGTCGGGGAGAAGACTGCTCTTAAGCTTCTCTGGGAATATGGCAGTGTGGAAGATGTTCTGGCAAATAAAGATAAAGTATCGGGCAAAAAAGTGCAGGGGGCTTTGGAACAATATGCTGAGCAGGCACTTTTGAGCAAGCGTCTGGCTACGATGATGACGGAGGTGCCCTTGGAGTTTGCCTTGGAAGACTTCGTTTATCGGCGGCCGGATGAGCAGGAGGCACTGGCCGTCTTAAATAAGTACAGCTTACGTAACATTGCCCGCCTCTGGCAAGAGAAACATGGGTCCGGCACTCTCTTTGATTTCGATAGGAACTCGCCGGGGGACAAGGTGCAAGCACAGGCACAAGCTCCTGAACCTGCTCACGGGCAGGCAGTTGTCACGCCTTGGCCTAAGAAGAATTTAACCGAGCAAGACTGGCATGGGCTGTTTGAACGCTGGCAGCGGGAAGAAAAGTCCCTTACCTTGGCGGTGCGCCTTGAGGGAGGAAATACCCTCACTTATAAATGGCGGGAGTGGGCGGTAGCAGTCAGGGCTGTAGCAGAGACAAGTGCAGCAGAGTCAGGTACAGCAGAGATAGTTACGCCAGAGGTAGATGCGGCAGCAGTGGTAAGCGGGGATGAAGTGTTTGCTTTCACCCGGGAACAGGCTTCCCCGGAGCTAGTCAGTGCGTGGTTTGAGCTTTTATCCAATCCCAGGGTTCCAAAGACGGTAGCGGACAGCAAATCGTTAAGAGCTGCCATAGCTGCCGAAAGGGCCGATTGGGCCGAAAACGCGATTCTTGAAGGACTAAAGCTCGATCTCAGCCTTGCCGCCTACCTCATCAATCCGGCCCGTACCAAATTTGAGCCTGTGGAATTAGTACGCGCCTATTTCCCAGGGCAAGAGCCTTTTGCGGATCTCTACGAAGAAGCGCAGGCACTGGCTGTCGTTGGACTTAAATACTTGTTTGATTTAGAAAATCTAGAGTTAACCACTCTTTTGAATGTGATTGAACAGCCGCTCAGCGCGGTGTTAGTAGAAATGGAACGGCACGGAATCGCGGTCGACAGCCAAAAACTTACGGAGTACGGAGAGGAACTCAAGGGTGCGCTTTCCTTACTCGAACAGGGAATTTACGAGCTTGCAGCCGAGCAATTTAATATCAACTCCACCCAGCAGCTTGGGCACGTTCTCTTTGAAAAGCTGGGCCTTCCTCCGGTGAAGAAGACGAAAACAGGCTTCTCTACCGATGCGGAGACCCTGGAAGAACTGCGCCCAGCTCATCCGATTATTGAAAAAATCCTGGATTACCGCCAGCTCAGCAAGCTTATGTCCACTTATGTCAACGGCTTGCTCGCTCAAGTGCAAGAGGGTAGGATTCATACTACTTTTCAACAGACAGTGACCGCGACCGGCCGTCTTTCGAGTACGGAGCCAAACCTACAGAACATCCCGATTAGGCTGGAATACGGACGTCAATTGCGCAAAGTATTTAAGCCTACCGAAAAGGACTGGCTTATGCTGTCAGCCGATTATTCCCAGATTGAACTGCGCATCTTAGCGCATTACTCGGGAGACCCCCTTCTGTGCGAATCCTTCGCTCTTGGTCAGGATGTGCATACGCGCACGGCCGCCGAGGTTTTCGGAGTTCCTCTGGCAGAGGTCACAACGGATCTCAGACGCAAAGCGAAAGCCGTCAATTTTGGCTTAGTCTATGGCCTGACAGATTTTGGCTTAGCGCGTGATCTAGGAATTCCGCGCAAAGAAGCGAAATACTATATTGACCAGTATTTTGCCCGCTACTACGGTGTCAAACGCTATTTAGAGGAAGTCGTCAAGCTGGCCAAAGAACAAGGACAAGTCCGCACGCTTCTCAACCGTTTGCGCCTGATTCCGGAAATTCACCACCCAAACCGGGTTCAGCGCCAGTTTGGAGAGCGTATTGCCATGAACAGCCCTGTACAGGGCACTGCTGCCGACATCATGAAACTGGCAATGCTGGGAGTGGCCGCAGGGCTTAAGGGTTTGCGCTCAAAAATGCTGCTCCAGGTGCATGACGAACTCTTGCTGCAAGTGGCGCCCGAGGAATTGGATCAAGTTTCAGCCATGGTCAAAGAAAAAATGGAGCTCGCTTATCCTCTGACTGTGCCGCTTACCGTAGAGTGTAAAGTTGGCCCGAACTGGTATGACATGAAGAGTTTTTCCTAACCTAAATAGAAACGGAGCTAAGACCATGCCGGAACTGCCGGAAGTTGAAACGATACGTCGTACTTTAGCCGGACACATAACCGGATTAGAAATAAAAAAAGTAATCCTTTACTGGGCTCCGGCTGTGCGCGGCCGAGGAGACAGCTCTTTTGCCGACATAGTCAGCGGGAGCCGGATTCAAAGTCTGGACCGGCGCGGGAAGTATTTGCTGATTAATCTCGATAACGGCCATACCTTAATTGCCCATATGCGCATGACCGGCCGCCTGCTCTATTACCCGGAGGATTTGGAACCGGCACGCCACACGCATGTCGTGCTTAAGCTCAGTCAAGGGGAGCTTCACTTTAATGATACGCGCAAATTCGGGCGCATCCAGGCTGTGTTAACAGCAGAATGCTTTAGCACTTCATCCTTGAGCATTCTGGGGCCGGAACCTCTGAGTGAGGAAATGACGCCTGCACGCCTGGGTGAACGTCTGGCCCGTAAGAAAAAGAACCTCAAAGCTGCTCTGCTCGATCAGACCGTGGTGGCAGGCTTAGGCAACATTTATGTTGACGAAGCGCTGTTCCGTGCACGTATAAGTCCTGAACGGTCTGCATCTGCCCTGACTGAGGAAGAACTTAGGGCTCTGCATCAAGCGATGATAGAAGTATTGAAGGCCGGTATTGAAGCAAACGGCACCTCTTTTCGCGATTACCGGGATGCGAACGGGGAACAGGGTTTATTCCAAAAACGCTTACAAGCATATGGCCGCGGGGGAGAACCTTGCCTTAACTGTGGCGAGCCACTAAAGAAAAAGAAGGTCGCCGGGCGCACCACCGTTTCCTGTGAGAAGTGCCAACGATGAGCATATTGTCATGTCATAATTGCAGCGTAGATATCGCAGGAGAACCCCTGTTTCAAAATATTACCTTTGCCATCGAGAAAGATGAGAAAGTTGGTTTAATCGGACCTAACGGGGCCGGCAAAACCACCTTGCTTAAAGCTTGTCTCGGGGAATTCCCCCTTGAATCAGGCCAACTTGTTCTGTCCGGGCAAGTGGTGTATTTGGCGCAGGCTCCTGAACTCTCTGAGGAAGGCACAGTATTCGAAAGCATGCTACACGAGCGCTCGGACCTTTTACAGAAGCGTGAGGAACTGCACCAGCTTGAGCAGAAAATAGCCGCCACTGCGGAAAATAAAGTATTGAAACAATACGCCTTGCTCACAGAGCAGTATGAGCACGATGGTGGCTATGCTCTGGAAGCGCAGGTGCGCAAGATTTTGGCAGGTCTCGGGCTTGAAGAAGAAACGGAAACCCTTGTCAGACTCTTAAGCGGAGGGCAGAAGACCCGCCTGGCCTTGGCAAAGCTCCTCCTGCGCGCGCCCTCCCTGCTTATATTGGATGAGCCGACAAACCATCTGGACCTTGATGCCCTTGAATGGCTGGAAAATTTCCTGAAGGGCTACCCTGGCGCTGTTTTGGTGGTTTCTCACGACCGCTACTTTCTTGATCGGTTGGTTTCCAAGATCCTCTGCCTGGAAAATGGCAGCCTGCAAAGCTATAGCGGGAATTTTTCCGATTATGAATTACAGCGGGCCGTAGCGGAGAAAACCCAGGCCAGGCAAGCCGAGCGCTTAGGAAAAAAGATTGCCCGCCTCGAGGAGTACATCAGGAGAAACAAGGCGGGGGTTAATGCACGGCAGGCCCGCGGTCGGGAAACCTTGCTCCAGAAATTGAAACCGGTTACAGGACCTGCCGCTGCGAATGACATAAAAATCGCTCTTGCGCCCTCTGAACGCAGCGGGGACAGAGTGATCGACGCCGAAGGAATTGAGGTTACTTTTAGCGGACGTACAGTTTTTCGCCATGTCAACCTTCATCTAAGGCGCGGGGAGCGGGTCGCTCTGCTCGGAAAAAACGGAGTTGGCAAGACTACTTTGCTTAAAGTAATCGCCGAACAGCAAGCACATGAAGGAACAATTCGCTTGGGGGCGAACGTGAAAATTTCCTATTACGCCCAGGAACATGAGAGCTTAAACCTGGCCCTGACCATAATTGACGAGCTTCGCACTACATCTTCCTTGAAAGATCCCGAGATTAGATCCCTGTTAGCGCGCTATGGTTTTCGCGGAGAAGAAGTGTTCAAACGGGTGGGAGTCCTGAGTGGTGGAGAAAAAAGCCGGCTTGCTCTGTGCAAACTTTTCCTCGCTCAAGGGAATTTGCTTCTGCTCGATGAGCCCACTAACCATCTGGATGCTCAAGTAAGAGAAGTCCTGGAAGAGACTTTGCTGGAATACGCGGGCACAGTTTTAGTGGTGTCACATGACCGTTATTTCTTAAATAAAATTGCAACAAAGATAGCCTACCTTGAACCGGAGGGGCTCACCCTATATGATGGAGACTATACGAGCTTTCGGACGGACAGGGGCAGGGCAGACAGGGGGACGGTTCTCCCTGTCTTTCAAGACACGAGAACCGTCCCCCTGTCTGCGCACCAGGAAGAGCGCCTTGAACAAAAAGCCGCCAAACGCAGGCAAAAGTCTATGCAGCAACTGGAAGAGGAAATCGAACGCCTGGAAAACCGTCTGCGCGAACTGGAACAGGAACTGGTGCAGGCCGCAGCTGATTATGAGCAAGTAATAACACTCCATGAGGAGTATGAAGATACCAAAGAATGCCTGGATCAAGCCATGACAGCCTGGCTTGAAGGGTGTAACTGATTTCACCATTTCTACCTTCCACCCATATATTATCCTGAAATCGCAGGGTGGAGGGATACATAATGGGGACAGCGATCCTAATGGCAATTGCTTTGAGCTTGGACGGTTTTGGGGTGGGTTTGGCTTATGGACTGCGTCGCATCCGGATTCCGCTCGCTTCTATGGGGGTAATTGCCTTATGCACGGTCGCAGCAATGGGTATTTCAATGTTATTCGGAAACTGGGTTGTACGGTGGCTTGATTTATTTCCGGCCCGCTATCTCGGAGCAGGAATCCTGCTTGGATTAGGAGTCTTTCAGTTAGTTAAGGTGATCCGCCAAGACCGGCAGCAGCCGGAGACCGTACCGGCAGTAGCGCAAGTTTACGAGACTATGGATTCAGAACCGATTTTTCAGCTCGAGTTTTTAGGGTTAGTGATTCAGGTCTTGCGCACTCCTGATTTAGCAGATATGGACGGTTCCGGCGGGATCAACCTGCGCGAAAGCATTCTCCTCGGTACCGCTCTGGCGGTGGACGCCTTTGCTTCCGGAATTGGGGCGGCCTTGGCCGGAATGACTTTTTCACTCATTGCCATTGTGGCTTTAACTCAAATGGCGATGCTGAGGCTGGGCCAGCAGCTCGCCGGCAAAATTCCGGAAACCTTTATTAGCAAGGCAGAACTTCTACCGGGAGCAGTGCTGATTCTTGTGGGAATCGGGAAACTC
>DAHVVW010000051.1 GCA_027357125.1 Clostridiales bacterium | reverse complement strand
TCCATTTGCTCTTGAATGGCCCCATACACAGAAGGATCTCCGGTGTGCAAACGAACAACACATTCCCCTCGTTGCACTCCTTCCTGCATGAGCTTAAGAACCTCTTCCAGTGTAAGATTAGCGCTGTCATGAATTGAAGTGTTAGCTTTACATTTCTGCAGCAGTTCAGGATTAACTAAAGAACCGGCAAATATTACCCGGTCAGCCTTCTCCAAGGCCCGCAGTCCTTTGACTGTAATCAGTTCAGGATCGCCCGGGCCTGCACCGACAAAAATAACTTCTCCCTTCATTGTTTTCCCCCCATCTTTATTAACAACAGGCTCAAATAATCGACTTTCTCCGTTTCGGCTAACTCATTAAGCGCACGAATTTCTTCCCCATCTTGTCCGATTCTTGTAAACAATACCGCTTCGCGCTCAGAACCGGTTAGCGACTGTGCAACATCCGGCAGATTGCGGGAGACTTTTAAGATCACCAGATTGGGCAAATCAAGAAAACGCCCAATGTCATCCGTACCCGGCAGGACAAGCAGCGGTTCGTCTCCCAGCGCTAAAGGCACATTGATACGGGCGGCAGCCGCTGACATCGCGCTTATTCCCGGAACCGTTTCAATTTGCTTCGGAGAGAGATGAGGACGAAGGTAAGTTAGCAAATAACTGTAAGTGCTGTATAACGACGGATCACCAATCGTGATAAAAGCTACATTCAAACCGGAATTAAGACGGGATAAGATTGTCTGGGCACCGGTCTGCCATGCTTGCTGCAAAATTCCCTGGTCAGATGTCATCGGCATTTCTAATTCCAGAAGCTCCGTCTGCGCGCGGTAATGCCTGCGCGCAATCTCCCAGGCTACGCTTTCCCGGTCATGACGGGATTTTGGAATCGCTACGATATCTACTGACTGCAATACCTCCACTGCCCGCAAAGTTAAAAGACGGGGATCACCCGGTCCCACTCCAACTCCGTAAAATTTGCCCTTATTCATGCTTTGCCACCTTTCGTCGCGGAAATGATAAAAACCTGATTTAATGAATTAGCCATATGGAGATTACCAGCTTCCTGCCAGCGCACCACCTGCAGGGATATAGCTTCGATCTCGCAATAATTATGTTCTTGCAAGAGAGCAAGCCCTTGAGCCGCATTTTCCAAAGTAACCGCTGTCATCACCAGCCTGCCACCTGCTGTCAGTGGAACCTGCGTAATAATCTCCCGCAAATGCCCTTTGCTGCCACCGATGATGCAAACATTGACTGCGGGGATTTGGGCAAAGGCTTCCGGTGCACTTTCTGGAACCAGGACTAGATTAGATGTCTGAAAGTGATCACGGTTGCGCTGGATCAATTCTTGGGCCATTGGGTTGTTTTCCACGGCATAAACCATACCGTGCTGTGCGAGCAAGGCAGCCTCTATACTTATACTTCCGGTACCTGCTCCCACATCCACCACTCTATCTGCAAGGGATATGCGTGCCTTAGCCAAGACTTGTACGCGCACTTCCGCTTTGGTCATGGGCACATGACCTCGAGTGAACTCATCGTCAGAAATACCCATAAAATACTGTCTACTTGCGCGTGCCCGCTGATTCCGCTTCAAATCCCCAGTGGGAACTATGATGAGAATCGCGTTATCCAGTGCTTGTTCTGACACGGCAAGTGCGCTGGCGCGAGTAAGCTCCCAGACTTCATCCGCATAACTAAGGGCATTGCCGACAGCTATCTCAGGTTCTTGCCCCCTGGCTAAGAGCAGTTGCGCTACTTTCTGGGGGGTATTCTCCCCCCCTGTAAGTACGGCTAACGGACTGGAAATTACCCAAGGCAGGGTGTTAAGGTCTCTCCCATGCACACTGCAAAAGGAAGCTTCCTGCCAAGGCAGGCCCGCCTTGGCAAAGGCCAGTTGGAGCGAGCTGATGCCAGGAAGGACAGAAATCTGCGCTTGGGGGAATTCGCGCCTTAGTCCGGGCAAAATGCTGTAAAACCCGGGGTCACCGGAAACGAGGACACCGATGGTCAAGCTTTGTTCCAGCAAAGTGGAGATAATCTTATACGTTTGCCTGAGATTAGCTGAAAGAATATGCCGTTCTTTACTAAATTCCGGGAACAACTCCTGCAGGCGCTCACTGCCCACTAAAGCATCACACAGCAGAACAGTCTCCCTTATCGCTGGCGGTACCCACTCCGGTGTTCCCGGGCCGGTTCCAATTACGTAAATCATGTGTTTAATCTCCTTGGAAAATTTTAAAATTAAAAAGAGCCTAGACCGGCTCGCAATGGTTGACTGACACATCACCTATCACGCGTAGGTCTGTGGAAATATCTTAAGGTAGGTCTCCTGGCTTCAGATCATCGTTTTCCCCATCCTTCCCAGCTTGCGCCAGTGGCTGCTTGAGGAAACTCCCTGTTCACAGTGGCGGGACCGCGCCGGATTTACACCGGCTTCCCTATTACCCCTCTCAGTGAGGGACCTTAAGAAAATTTATTCTAAGAATTTAATTATTGCCGTCTGCCAGCAACCGTTGAATGTTCGCGACAGGTGAAGTACAGTCTATCAAAATTAATACAGTATATTTTTATTCGTGATCTATGACTAAAATCCTGCTTTGTCAAATAAATTTAATTACTCACGTTCCAGAAGGCCACGTCCACGTCTCTGCGGCAGCAAGCTTTCGTGCTTCCTCATCCCAGCCCACAAACGTGCCATCAAGCAGGGTTAAGACCGTACCAACAGTCATTTCCTGATGCACAAATGCCTCCGCTCTGGAACTAGCCAACGCAGCCAGTTTATGTACTAAACCCTGATGTCCAAGCAACAAAAGTTCTTTAACCGCTCCCTCAACTGTAGGGATTTGAGCGAGTTCACTCAAGACAGATTGCTTAATCCCGGCCAGCGCACAATGCGCGAGTAAGATTTCAGAACGGGCATCAGCTACTCGGTTGTGGGTATGAAAAATCCCCCCCGCAATCTTAATTACTTTCCCGACATGCCCTAGTAACAGTACCTGTTTGATCCCCCGGTAGGCTGCTTCCTCCAGAATATAGCCGACAAAATTACTCATCTGAATAACCGCTTCAGGCGGAACTAGCATCTTCTCTACAGCAGTACGAAAGCCATAATTGCCAGGAGTCAGCACCACCGTACGGTATCCATAAGTAACTGCCTGATCTATTTCCGGCAAAATCGAAGATTTGAATGCTTCTTCCGACATAGGCCTTACGATCCCGGTAGTACCTAAGATTGAGATTCCACCGAGAATCCCTAAGCGTGGATTAAGAGTGTGGTGTGCGATTTTTTCCCCTTGTGGCACCTCGATTATAACCTCAAGTTCTTCTTTAGGAAACACCTCACGTACAGCTTGTTCTATCATGTGGAGCGGTATAGGGTTAATCGCACTTGCTCCCACCGGTACAGCTAATCCTTTTTTAGTGACGATTCCTACTCCGCGACCGCCTTTGAGCTGAACTGGCCCGTAGGGAGATAAGAAACTAACCACTGCTTTTATTTCTAAGCCATTGGTTATATCCGGGTCGTCTCCCCCATCTTTCAGTACGCTCGCAGTCGCCCTCTGACCATTCCCTTCGCAACTGTAAATAGGAATTGTTAAACGAGCCAAACTTGGTAAAGGGATACTCACTTGAATAATTTGCTCCTCTGTGCTCGAATCGTTGCTCTGTTCAGGATTAAAGATACTTTGAAGCCAGAGACAGGCAGCTTTAGCCGCAGCCGCAGCACTGCTCCCAGTAGTATATCCTTCACGCCATTCATGCCGGTCTTTTGTTGTCATGTTAATCCTTCCTATACCCCGGGTTTTTCGACAGAATTTGGCTTTATTCTTCATTGTCCATCACCTTTTTATTCTCCATATTTGGGTATAATCCTGCTGAAGTTTAGACTGAAGCTGGAAAAACAATGATTGATAAATACTTCCTGGATACGGAAAAACCCCGGTAGAACCAGGGTTTATGTAAACACATTATCTTTTTTGTTCTGGTTAAGTTTAATATATTAGAAGTTAAAATTAAGAAAAGCCTTAGATATCTCATCTCCAAGGCTTTTCTATGTCTAAAATTTATTTAGCCAAAATAGCTTGCTTCTTATTCTCGGTCTGTAATACGTTCTTACCTTTTCTAGATCTAAGGTATCCATCTACTCCAAGAAGCTCGGCATACGGTGCAAATTTTAACATTGCTAAGTTCGTCCAAATATAACCGAAGTTATTAAATGATCCGGAAGCAATAAACTGTATATTCATAAAGAACGCAATTAAAGCAGCCCAGAATACTCTAAATCCTAGAATCATTACTACCCCAACTAAAATTTCCAAAATAACGACTAGGGCATCAGTAAACCCTGGCATACTTAAAAAGATATTGTCTGCAACCCAAGCAAATGCTTTGTTAATATGCCGAGGCTGGTAAAGAGCTGATAGGGTTTGGAGAATGGATTCCCATTAATGTTTCCGGCGGTGTTGCCGAAATGCTGCGTTCCAAGAGTGTTGTATCCTTTAACTTGGCTGATCCCCGTTACCAGCATGTGGAGGACAGCCTTAAGGGAAGCGGGTTTACGGCGATTGTGTATGTTCCAATCGAAAATAATGAAGGAGGGATCATCGCCTGCCTCACAGGTGTGAGTTCAGATGAACAGGCCTTATCTTTTCCTACAGCCGGTATCTTTAAGTCCGCGTCTGAGCAGTTGGGGCAAATAATCTCACGTTCAAGCTCCCACTTACGGATTAAAGCGGCACAACCCCAGGGAGATCGAACCCCGCGAGGATTCCATAACATAATCGGCTCTTCGCAAATTATGGAAGATACGATTCAGCGGGCTGCAACCGCTTCTAAATACAATTTTCCCATCTTAATCACCGGAGAAACTGGGACGGGTAAAGAATTGTTCGCTAAAGCAATTCATGAGTTCAGCATCCCTGGTCCTGGACCCTTTATTGTAGTCAACTCTGCTGCCATTCCCGCAAATCTCCTTGAATCCGAACTTTTCGGTTATCAGGAGGGTGCTTTTACCGGCGGGATCAAAGGTGGGAAGAAAGGTAAAATTTTATTGGCTGACCAGGGAACCCTTTTCTTGGACGAGATCGGAGAGCTGTCTCCTGACTTGCAGGCCAAGCTTCTACGCGTAATTCAGGAGCAGGAAGTTGAACCGCTGGGCGCGGTTAAACCAATTCCGATTAATGTGCGTTTTATTTCCGCGACACATCGGGATCTTAACCAAATGGTGAAAAACGGGGAATTCCGCGAAGACCTACTCTATCGTTTGAACGCGATTGAGGTTCGACTCCCTCCTTTAAGAGAACGCGGCCAGGATGTTTTTGAACTGGCTGATCATATGCTAAACCATCTCTCCGTAAGCCGCGGCACCCCGCTTAAACGCTTGTCTCCTGAGGCCAAACAGTCTTTGGGGAAATACCCCTGGCCCGGCAATGTACGCCAGTTGCAAAACGTTATTAATCGGCTCTTCGTTTTTGTTGAGGGTTTGACCATTAATCTGAATGATTTGCCGCCGGATATCCGTAATATCCCAGTTAAAGGCTCGCTCGAATCTGACAAAGAAAGAATGGAAAGCCTGCTGCTAGAATTTGGCGGCAATAAGACCGCTCTTGCTCATTACCTGGGAATTACGCGTACCGGCTTATGGAAAAAATTGAAAAGGCTCGGAATTCAGTAGGAATTATATGCCGGAGAAGTTAAAAACCATAGTCAAGATAATGAAAGGAAGTGCTGCGCAAGCAGCACTTCCTTTCATTATTTAGTGGGGCGGGGATTAAGGGCTTGAATATTGCGTTCTTTTTGGATGTCATATTCCGTGTAATGAGGGTCTGTTACTGTCACTGGGGATTTGGACCTAGATACCTTTTTCCTGCTTCCCATAGCTCTCTTCCTTTCAGTGGGTAAACATCTAAATTGCCTGTTAATCAAACAGCTAAGGTTAGTTTTCCTTCTGAAAGAAAAGCTATGCAGCCAACAAGCGTTTCTGGAAACTGTGCAATCTCAAAAAGCCAGCAATCTCTTACACGCTCAACTTTTATTCGAGTTCTTAGTGATGGTGGTGATGGTCATCACCGTGAGAGTGATCACAGACCGCATCAGTTCCGGTAAAGGTGCCGTTGGCATAAGCTTCAGCTACCTCACGGGTTAACCCGCTCGCTCCTCTCAACACTTCAAGACCTGCGAATTCTAATCCTTGAATAGCACCAGGGCCGATCCCTCCGGCGATCACAGTCTTTACTCCTTTGGACTGAAGCATATGGGAGATGCCGGCATGTTGGTGTTCCAAACCTCTGGCATCGAGAATCTCCTCCCCTACCACTTTTCCATTTTCAATACTAAAAACGGTAAAAGCTTGGCTTCTTCCAAAATGGGCATTGACAATTTCTCCGGCGCTTGGGACAGCAATTTTTTTAGCCAAAACGTATCACTCCTTTACTTTATTAGTAATATTTCCTTACTTTCCGCCGGTTTCATTAGGCACACTGTTTTGGCTCTGAAAATGTTCATAATGTGTGCCAGTAACAATTTCTAACTTCTTTTTATATTTCTCCACGATTTGGGAAGCCAATTTATTGGGACAAGCACTTTCGAGAGCACCTGCACAGAGAGCGCACGCCACATCGTGTGCCTGTGTCTCAGCATTCGGGTTGTCAGACGAAAAGAAACAGCGAACAGCTCCTTCAACTTCATCTAAGGGCCTGTTCTCAAGTCCGGGAGGAAAGAATTCATGACGGATGAGGCAACTTGAGAGAAATAATGTCTCCATTCCGTGTTGCACCATATGATCAATGATGACTGAGGCATTGTCAGCGTTTTTATTGGCGACACACCCTCCGCAGGTGGACACACCAATTAATTGCAGATCATCTCTGACAGCTTGAGCATGAGTTCCAAAAGCATCTGTTTTATGAAAATAGGAATGCAGACAATCAGCCATTGGACAAATTGTTTCGAGTTTTTGACATCTTAGTATTCCAATCTTTCTCAACATTTATCCCTCCCAAGGTGCGACCAAGCAAAATACCCCTAGGGGGTGTTTGCAAATTTACTATAACTCGACCGTAATCGACTTGTCAACTAGGTTATTTGATTTTCGTGTTTCGGCTAAGAGGAAATTCATGTTAAAATAAAAAAGGACACTTTGCCCGTAGAAAATATAATATTAATTTTTGAACGCTATTATAGTTTGGAGGCTGCTGTAATGTGGAATTCTCCTAGCTCATTAACTGAGTCATTGAAACAAGAAGGTTATCTTTTAGATCCCGAAGCCGGGATCACCCTCTTTCTGGCACTGGTTTTAGAAAAGCCATGTCTTTTAGAAGGACCTGCCGGAGTGGGCAAGACCCAACTTGCCTTGGCGCTCGCGCGCGCGAGTGGACGCACTTTGATTCGTTTACAATGTTATGAAGGACTCGATCTAAGCAAAGCTCTCTATGATTGGGATTATGCCAAACAACTTCTGCGTTTGCAAATGGCTAAAAACGGAAACTGGGATGACATTAAAATAAATCTTTTCTCAGAGGAGTTTTTGCTCGCACGGCCGCTGTTACAAGCATTACTTTTCCCTGAGCCGGTTCTGTTATTAATTGATGAATTGGATAAAAGTGATGAGGAGTTTGAAAGTTTTTTACTTGAACTTTTAGCCGAATTTCAGGTTACGATTCCGGAACTTGGGACAATTTCCGCTCACACCAAGCCGGTTGTTATCTTGACCAGCAATAATACGCGTGACTTCAGTGACGCTCTCCGGCGCCGCTGTGTCCATCTTAACCTTGATTATCCTTCACTTGAAAGAGAAATTGCAATTATTGAGCAGCAAGCCCCGGAAGTTTCTTCTACTCTGGTTAAGGATGTATGTAAATTTGTGGGGAAAATACGGAAAATATCACTTAAAAAATTGCCGAGCGTGTCTGAGAGCCTTGAGTTCGCCAGGGCTTTGCACACTCTGAATATGGACCGGCTTGAACTCAATAATTTACTTGGTACCTTAAGCATTTTGCTGAAATACCCTAAAGATATTGCCAAATTAGAGGAAAGAATAAAACAATGGCAAAACGAAACCGTTGTGCTTGAACGGAGCTCGAAAACATGAACGGCTGGCAGACAGTGCGATTAGTAAAGGCCCTGCGTGCGGCAGGCTTGCCTGTATCGAGTCAGGATTGGGTTGAAGCAGCTCTCTGCCTAAACAGGTTTCCAGATATCCCGAAACGGGTAATGCTGCGTTCGATGCTTATTCACCGTCCTCAGGATGTTTCAATCTTTGATTTGGTGTGGGAAACTTTTGGAGCAGTTCCACCTCCAAAAAGACAAACAAGTGATTCTTTAGCAGTACTTGAGAACAGCCCATATGGGAGCGGCGGACAAAGCAGTGGGCATGGAAGTGGTTCTATCAGCAAAGTTCCGTCCCTCGCAGGTCTCGCTTCCTTCACGTATGCCCCGTCTTCCACAGGGCCAGGAGAAGAAGTCTTGGAATTTGATCAAATCTTGAAGCAAGCCCTCACTCATCTCGATTACTATGTTTGGATTAATTCAGTCGACCTCGCTTATCAGCGGGGAGAAATTACCGAAGATGTGTACCTCTTCCTTCATCAGCAAGGGTTGGCTCTGCAACGAGATGTGCGCCAGCACTTATTGGCTAAGCAAGTGGAAATAGAAAACAGTTGGCTACCGTTAAAACGCCAGTACTGGCGGCATAAGCCGTTACAGGCGCTTGCAGCCGAGGAAAAAACTCTGGTGCAGACAGCAATCCGCCAACTCGGCAAGAAGTTGGCGGTGCGCCCGGGTCTGCGCTGGCATGCGAAGGGCCGCGGCAGCCTTGATTTTGCCCAGACTGTCAAAAAATCTTGCCAGCAAGACGGGTTTATTTTTCACCTTTTACACCGCCGGGCACTCCCCCGTCTCCCGGAACTAGTTGTCTTATGCGATGTTTCTAATTCAGTTGCTCCCTATTCAGAATTCTTCCTATACTTGGTAGGGCGTTTGCATGCCCGTTTCCACCGGATCCGTCTTTTCTTCTTTATTGACAGCATTTGGGACGTTAGCGGACAAGTGTGGGATAAGGATATGAACGAGCTAAAAGAGGAGATTGAAAGCTGGGGCCGCCTCGGCACCTCGGGATTTTCCGATTATGGTCAGGTTTTTAAAATTTTTGCGCACGAAGTATTATCTGAAATCTCCTCCCGGCCTACGGTTTTAATTTTGGGAGATGGTAAGAATAATTTCAGGGAGCCGCAAACGGAATACTTCGCTCAAATGCAAGAACATGTACGCCATATTTTTTGGCTTAATCCTTTGAACATCGCGGAATGGTCAGAACGAGACAACTCCTTGCCGCATTATCTCCCCTATTGCACCAAGGTTTACCGCTGCCGCACTTTAGATGATCTGCAGGAGATAGCGCGCAAAATATTTTAGCACCCTTCGAACA
>DAHVVW010000050.1 GCA_027357125.1 Clostridiales bacterium | reverse complement strand
ATACACATAATAAATACATTATACATTCTTTGTTACTTCTAAACAATGGGATTTGCATCTTACACTGCATATGAGTTAATTCTTTCAGAAGGGAATTTATATTCGTTGATTTTTACCTATAGCTTTGTTATCATAAAAATGTTAATAAATTAGCCAAATTGTTAAATGGAAGAAGGGATTTCTTAAATGAACTTCCATCAACTGCATATTTTTAATGTGGTTGCCAAACACCGTAGCTATTCTAAAGCGGCGGCAGAATTGTATTTGAGCCAACCCACTGTATCAGTCCATCTGCAAAAGTTGGAACAGGAATTAGGGATGGAGCTTTTCGAACAATTGGGCCGAAACATCTACCTTACCGATGCCGGTCGTATGCTTTTTATTTATACCCAGAAAATATTCGCCTTAGCCGAGGAAGCGGAAAGAGCGCTTGAGGAACTTCAGGGACTGCACAAAGGACGCATCCGCATCGGAGCAAGCACAACTCCGGGAATTTACTATCTTCCCCACTTGCTCGGTCAGTTCAAAAATGATTATCCCGGAATTGAGCTCATTCTCGATGTCGCTAACTCAATGGAGATCGAGAAAAAAATACTTGCCAACCAGCTTGACCTTGCTGTCGTCGGGGAACGGCCATCTGAAGGAGATCTTATTGCCGAGTCTTTCCGCACTGATCACCTAGTCATGATTCTTTCCCCGAACCACCCTCTCTTAAGCCAGGAAAAAATCACCCTCGAAGACCTTGCCCGCCAGCGCTTCATTATGCGCGAGCCAGGCTCCGGCACCCGTAAAGCGATCGAAGACGCTTTTGCGCGCGAGGGTATTCACCTCCGGGTAGCGATGGAATACGGGAGTACAGACGGCATTAAGCATGCCGTAGCCGCCAATCTCGGCATTAGTATTGTCTCCGAACTGGCAGTAAAACTATGTGAGCAGACGGGCTTAGTCGTGGTGCGCGAGATTCCGGAAATTGAGGTTAAACGGGAGTTTTGCTTAGTCTATCATAAGGACAAGCACTTGCCGCCTTTGGTTCAGACGTTTATTAAGGCGACCAAGGAATTTGCTGCGACAGAATTGGTGGAATAATTCTTCCTTTACCTGATTCTGTTCGTTTACGTAAAAAAAGCGGGTTAGCCAATCCATGAGGCTAGCCCGCTTTTTTTACGTATCATCTGTCCTACCATTTCGCCCCCTTCTCCTCCCACGCCTGCAGGCGGCTCACTATCTCTTCGCTGTCCCCTGCAAGCAAGGTGCGCCCATCGCACAAAACCCAGTCTTTACGGATTCTGCTTAAGATCGGCACCTGCCCTCGCCGCAAAAAGCGCTCCAATTCCTCGACCGACCCATGGCGCGGGCGCACGGCAACCACCCAGGTAGGAATATTTACAGTCGGCCAGGCCCCTCCACCTACTTGGGAGTAATCTTCCTGAATTTCAGCTTCCAGCTCCTCAATTTGACTTATATGCGCATACAGTTCTTCCGCCCTCAGGCGCAATTCAACCACTGGCAGGGAGAGCATGCGCCAAACCGGGATCTCTTCCAGATTTTCTTTTTCATACAGACGCAAAGTTCCTTCCAGAGCTGCGAGAGTCAACTTGTCAATCCTTAGAGCCCGGGTCAGCTGGTTCTGGCGCAGACGTTCAACATATTCACGTTTCCCGACAATAATCCCTGCCTGAGGCCCGCCCAAAAGCTTGTCCCCGCTGAAGGTCACTAAGGCCAGACCTGCTGTGACCACCTGGGCAATCGTAGGTTCAGGCGGAAAGCCTAACTCGGTACCGTCTAAAAAGCTCCCACTTCCCAAATCTTCGACAACAGGCACCCCAGCTCCCTCCCCCAGCTTTACCAGTTCATTCCCGTCCACTGCGTGGGTAAACCCTTCAATGCGGTAGTTGCTGGTATGAACTTTGAGTAAAAGTGCGGTCTCAGGTCCCAGAGCGTTCTCATAATCTTTAAGCCAGGTCTTATTCGTCGAGCCAACTTCGACCAAGCGGGCGCCCCCGGCTTTAAGCACTTCCGGAATGCGAAACGAGCCCCCTACTTCAACCAGTTCCCCACGCGAGACAATAACTTCTTTCCCCTGGGCCAGAGTGTTCATCACCAAGAGCACGGCAGCGGCATTATTGTTTACTACCATTGCTGCTTCGGCCCCGGTTAATTGCTTCAGAATCTCCTCAACATGAACATAACGCGAGCCCCGTTCCCCGCTGTCCACATCTAGCTCCAGGTTGCTGTAGCGCTCCGCTTGGGCGGCCACAAAGCGGGCAACCTTAGGTGCTAAAACGGCACGCCCGCAATTCGTATGTAAAACAACCCCAGTTGCATTAATTACCCGGCGCAGGCTCATGGCCGGGTTAACCAGCTCGTGATAAACCTCTTGCTTAAGCCACTTCTGAATAGCCTCACCAAAGTCCGTGCCCGCCAGCTTCCACGGGTAAGCATCCTCTGAGCGCATGATTTCCCCCCGGGCCTTTGTCAAAAAGTGCCGGACTGCATAAGTAACATTCGACACTCCCCCCTCCTCAATGAAAAACTTAGCGAACTCGTCTAAACCCTGAAGTTCAGCCAATATTTCGTGCACTGCCGGGAGAGCTCTCAGTCTTTGCAGTTTGCCCTCGTCCAATATCTTTACACTCCTTTGACTTAATCGACCAATTATTACTCCTCCTGCCCGCACCCTTTTTAGGATTTCGACAGGGAAGATGGCATATTATATGGGTACATACTAGCTTAGGAGGTTTGCCAAATGTCTTGTTCAAGTAGACCTGTCAGCACAAGGTCTGCCGCAGTAGCTGTTGTTATCCCTTTTGACCTTAACTTTAAGCATAAAAAGCAGAGTGTATCCTGCATTTTCTGCGGTCAAACGATTAAAGTTCAAACTTTTCGGGGCAAAGCTGTCTGCTCCTGCTGCCTAAAACTGATACCTTCGATCTTTTCTTGCAGTTAGCTTCCCTGCGTACTTTTCTCTGAATAGCTCAAAAATTAAATAGCTCAATCGCAAATGAATAGCCAAAAAGGAAGCGGCTCACGCTTCCTTTTTTAGCGCTACGTTATAACGAGCCACTGCTGTTGTTAAACTCCGAATGATACGCGTAAGGTCTGGACCGCCTTAGCTGCTATAATTACTTTAGCGTGTTCGATCAGAAAATCACGGGTCGCGGTCACAAGGTCTCCGTACTCATCCAAAATAGCCTCTGCCAACTGCCTTTTCTTTCCGACCCCGATTCTGCTGACAGACAGATAATATTCCCCCTCAAATTCAAAAAGGCTTGAACGCATATTATTAAACTGGGGCAAACGCTGAACGACTGCCAGCACATCTTCAAAGTCAGCAAAAGCATATACCCATTCCTGAACTCTGCCCCGTGCGGACTTTTTCTTTTCTTTCTCTTTAACCGGAATCTCAGTCTGTTCTTCTTGCTTCATCACCGTAATAACAAATTCATCATTCGAAGCCACTGTGGCCTGAATCCAAAATGGCTGATCCAAATTAAATTCCACTTCTTCCCTGGCCTGGGCAATCAATTCCCAAAACAACTGCTCGGTCTTGGATGAACGTTGAAATAAGTCTGCCATTGAGATATCACGGTCAGCAAGTTCCGTAAAGGAGATGAAGATGCGAATCGTTGAATCATTAACTTTTTGGACGCGCATAGCTATCAGCTCCCCTTTCTCGCCATGCTCTTTTCCTACCCTATACTATTCTGATTATAGCATATTACGCCACCGGATTCTTGGCAAAGAAAGGCAAAATACCTCAATTTACCTCGATCAGCTTATACTTCCGCGTTCCCAGCCCGACTTCTTCCCCGTAAGCTAATTGAATCCCCCAGTCTACCTGCGGGAACAGAGTCCTGAACTTGTCATTTTCCCCGTGGCGCTCCCCTAATTCGGAATGAGGATTACCATGAGCCTTATTAACCAAATCTACCGCAGCCTGGTCAATGGCGATTGGATCCTTCGAAGCCAGAATCCCGATATCGCTTATTATGGGTTCATCATTCCAGGAGCAACAGTCACACAAGGGTGAGACATTAGTCACAAACGTAATAAAACCCGTTTTTCCTTCTTTACCCTTGAGAACGCCGGCAGTATATTCAACAATCTTTTCCTGAAAGACATCCGGCTGGCTTTTCCAATTAATCGCAATTGCTTTGTACGGGCATGTCACTGTACACTCCCCACAGCCAATACACAGACCGGAATCTATTTTGGCTTTCTCCGAGACAGTGATAGCCCCGGCAGGGCACCACTTGGCACATTTTCCACAGGCACGGCAGCTGTCCTCAGTTATCTCGGGCAATACATCTGAATGCATTTGCTGTTTCCCGGAACGATTGCCGAGACCCATGCCCAAATTCTTCAAAGTCCCGCCGAAACCGGTCGCTTCATGCCCCTTAAAATGCGTGACAGCGATCAGAGCATCAGCATGGACAGCCGCACTGCCGATCTTAACCTCCTTAAAATGCTTAAGGTTAACCGGCACCGCTACATAGTCTTTCCCATTTAGCCCGTCGGCAATCACCAAGGGCGCACCCACAACCGCGTAAGCAAACCCGTTTTCGATCGCGGTCTCCAGATGGTCGACAGCATTAGCGCGCGAGCCTACGTAAAGGGTGTTGGCATCAGTCAGGAAAGGACGTCCACCTTTACCCTTAACCCCTTCCACCACACGGCGGATAAATTGGGGCTGAACATAAGCCAGGTTACCCCTCTCCCCAAAGTGCATTTTAAGCGCAACCAAATCCTTTTCCTCGATCCCGTCAAGAATCCCGGCTTTCCCGATAAGACGTTCCAATTTGTCCAGAAGATTATGACCCTGTTTTGTCCGTAAATTCATAAAATAAACTTCAGAACTCATTTCTTACCACCCCTCAATCTTATCAATATGTTATACGTTTTGGCGTAAAAAATAAAGGGGGAATTTTTCACAAACACATTCCCTCCCCATTTTTTATTTGATTACGCACTTTACGATTTCCTTCTTCTGCGCAAGATAAGTTAATCTCACCTCATCTCCAAGCTGTACGGCGGCGGCAAACTCCGAGTCCGCATACAGTATAACTTCTCCTGAACCTTCTTCGAGTTTAATCAGCACTCTTTCTCCCGCCATCGTGTCAATACCGCTGATTCTCCCTTCGACCAACGCAGGCTGCGCCAACCAGTCCCGGTTGGCCGGCATGAACATCATGAGGTAGATGCCTAAAATCCCCAGCCAAAAAAGAACTCTTGTCAGCCAAAGGGGCACGGCCCGCAGTCCTCTGTCCGAGCGCAGGGTCTTAACGCTTATCTGGACGAGCTTAGATCCCACTAGTGTAAGCATAAAAAAAAGCACGAACAAGTACGGCCAAGTCGTGCGCACTAGATAATAGTAATAGTCAGACATAAATTCCCCTCTGAACCTCCCCATCCTAAAGTCGGGGCATACGGCTATATTTTTTAGTTATGCTAACGCAATGCTCTCTTCCGGCTCTAATTGACAGGAATCCCCACCCTGCACTTTAACATTATAGAGGAGGGAATCGACGCGCTCGAAAAATTCTTCCATACTTTCCCCACGGCAACTGGCCATCCCCATGCTTAAGGTAACTGAGCCGCGCCCGTTTAAGCGCGCAAAAACCCGGGCGATCCTATCCGCAACCCTGCTGGCAGCCTCCACCGAAGTGTCCGGGAAAACCACTGCAAATTCATCCCCACCAAAACGGTAGACCCCGTCAGTAGCCCGTACAGCTTCCTTAAGGATCTGCCCGCTGGCCCGCAGAAGCTCATTGCCCCGTTGGTGACCAAAAGAGTCATTATAAGTCTTGAAACTGTCAAGATCAATCAGAAGAAGGGTTAGAGGAGTATTTCTTCTCTTAGCAAGCTCAGTCTCCAGCGTAATCCTTTCCTTAAATGAACGAAAATTCCCCAGTCCCGTCAGGTCATCAATGCTAGCAGCCTTCAGCAGTCTCCTGCGATCATGAATAAGCCCTTCGATCAAAGCCAGAAAACCCAGAGCCAGGACAGTAACTCCTGCCGTTCGCAGCCAAATGTTTGATACCCCTTGCAGCAGTATCAACGATACCACTCCGGGTAGGCAGAAGTAGAGACGGCAATACTTTAAGAACTTTCTATCCATTCAGATCCCTCCAGTCGGAGAGTTATATCCAAGCCACCGGAAATCACAAGGACATGTGCTTGATGCTTATCCGAAATATTAATATCATGATTATGATTCTCTATAATGTTAAATATTCCTTCTTCTACTATGGCAGAATATACTATTTTTTTACTCTCTCGCTAAAAATATTTTCTTCTATAATATAGTATCGGCTTACCCTTCCATTTTCTATAGGACTTATGGGCAAAAATTAAGAGGAAATCCATTTTTCGGATTTCCTTAGTGTAGCTAGTTCTCTGCTTTCGTGATTTGCTCTTAAGCCGTTATCTTTCAATTCCTTGCTTGCGCGGATAATACGGACATTCCTCTTTCAGGCATTGCTGATTGCGCCAAAAATCTTTACAAACAGGAAGTACGAATCCCTCCTCGGGGAAATTCACCCCATCCTGTTTGAGGATATCCATCGCTGCCAAAACGGCTGAATAGGTGCTGCGTTTACAGCAGCGCGGGCCGCCGTAAGCTCCCACTCTGGCGAGAATCATGCCCACATCCCGGTTTGTTTCCCCCCAGCCTTCTTTTTTAAGTGCTGTCAGGCGCCGGGAAACGCTTAAGGCAATCCCCGCGCCGATAGCAGCTCCACACGCTCCCCAGCTCCCGCAAATCCCTCCCGGTAGCTTGCTGGATCGAAAGAGCGCATCCCGCATTTGCTGAGGTTGAATTTCTGTGCCGAGGTTACGCATAGAAGCCAAGAGTACTGCCGGAACCAGCATGTGATGCTCTGGCCCATGCATATTGAAAACCGGAGCTGCCATGATCTCTTGCGCCAGTTTAACCGGATTTTTCTCCTCACTGCGGGTTGTCAGGATTTCGATGATCTCTGCTGCATCCGCCCTGTGACATTCATCACATACAAAGTGCCCGTTAAGGCAAAATATCGAACTCTCTGCTTCCTTCCCGCAAATGAGACATACCTGCTTTTCCGCTTTTTCGTTATAGACAAGTTCTTTACCACAGATAAGGCAGCCTTCACGGTGCTTGCCCTCACTTATATTCTTCGACAAAGATATCTGCAGCGGCATCAAGACCCAACTCCTTCTATTTCCTCCCTCCTGAGGTCAGCATTCCTTGCTCATGAGGTTAATTCAATATACCCCTTGGTGGTATATTGAATAGTAGTATACACTACTTTGCAGGTATTGTTAAGAGATGCAGGTCTGAATTCAGAGTGCGATAATCAAATTGCTCTGCCTTACTTAGTTAGTTCACTACGTATTTGTAGGTCTCAAGCAAGCGGTTGCTGTTGTCATATCCCTTGACTGTAACAATATCCCCCGCGCTTAAGCCAAAAATTCCGCCGCTAAACTTATTATCCCCCAAATAACTGAGTTTGGTAGAATTTACATCTACTCTATACACCCCAATGTCTGTGTTAACCGTAAAGTTGGTTACATATTCGCCGACTGTGCTCTGGACATCCAGGATGTAACTAGGCTTTTCATTCGGGGATGTGGGAACTTGTCCACCCAGAGGATCTGATACTGTAAAAGGCATCATGACTTGCTCAACCAGCTTCACTCCTTCCGGGGACTTGATCCCACCCGTGATATACAAGCGATACTCCCCGGACTTATAGGAACTTATAGGAGCAACTGTGACCGAGCATTTATCGGATGCCAGTGTCAGTTTAGACGAAACCCTTAAATTATTGGTGTTAGTAACATAGATGCTTGAGCTGTTGACGCTGTTTTGAGCTAAGGGCGTACTGAAGGTAACCGTCCAAACCTTCTTCACATCATCCGTTGTTTTGCCAGGCCAAACTGTAAAGCCTGCCAGCGGATCGGCGGCCATGACTGCAGCCGCCTGGGTCAGAAGCAAAAGCAGAGTAATAACAATGTCCGCCAAGCGGGTATTTCTTCTCACATTACCATCCTCTCACATGCTCTACAGATTAATCAAGAACAACTAGCGGATGCTAAGAGACAAGTCCGAAGTTGAGTACTGGCTTAAGATATCCGTAAACAATTTACCATTATTGACTATCAAGTCCTGTAATGTCTTGGTGCCATCAAGCTTTTTCGGATTGGTTGTGACAGATTTTTTTCCTTTAGGATCAAGTTTTTCTGTCCTTTCTTCAAGCAGGCGACCGTCCTTGTCATAAGCACTGAACTTAATGTCCAGGCCCACTTCCTTGCCACTGGCATCAGTCTGAGTCATGACCCCCTGATAACCGGCATTAAAAACATTATCCAAGTTCTTGGCCACGACGATCGGCAAACCGCCAAAAGATACTTCGATCTTACCCACATCCGCATCAGCCGTGATGTCAACAGAAGTAAGCGGGCTGGCAAGGGCTGTAGTTCCTGCCTTTGTGATATAAGAGATATCAAATTTGGTCATGTACTTTTTCGGAATTATGATATTAAGCCCGCGCGGAGCATTGGTGGTGATGAGGGAACCAAAAGTACCGGGGGTTTGCAAAAGGATTTGGAAACTATGGGCGGTGGTGAAGGTATAGGTTGCAGGCGCAGATAGAAGATTGCTCCCTAAACCGTCTTGAACTGCACTCGAAGCGATGTCAAGCTTATACTTTGTATTATACTCCAGCATATGATTGGCCGTTGTTATTCCTGTGCCTCCCGACCCATCGAAGACCGGAACAATGGTCAGCGTTGAGCCGCTCTTATAATAGGCAAAATTTCCCACTGCACTGTCTGAGTTTCTAGTGAGGGTAATTCCGGTCGGAGTAACTGTTCCGATATCTTGGTTAAATATCACCGTAATAACCTGATTCACTGGAAAAACCGGCGTATTTTGCATAGTCCCCTGGTCCGGAAGATTCGTTGAGGTGATCGCCGCCGATGCTTGCCCGGGAATGCCCCAGAAAAAGAGCAAAGCGGCTGCCAAGACCAGCGTCTTAAGCAAAAAAGTGCTTTCCCTACGAATTTCAGAACCTAAAGCTGTACTTTTCCTAATCAGAGTTTCTCCCCTGAACATAACTTTCACGATACTCCTCCTCTCCTTACTCTCACTTTGCATTTCTTTCATATTTATTTCATATCGGATAAAAACTTAATCCCGGCCCACGCTTAAGCTTTCCATTCAGCTGTGCCCAAGTTGCTCATAATTTTGTTCACATAGTTTTGCGTCTCTTGATAAGGCGGTATCCCGTTGTACTTTTCCACCGCTCCCGGCCCAGCATTGTAGGCAGCCAAGGTCAGGGGAATGTTCCCCTCGAAGCGGCTTAAGAGATCCCGCAAAAAACGGGTTCCCCCTTCAATATTCTGCATGGAGTTAAAAGGGTCATTTACCCCGTAAGAAGCCGCTGTCCCAGGCATCAGTTGCATCAGCCCCCGTGCGCCGGCGCGGCTCACGGCCCGCGCGTTTCCATCGCTTTCCGCTTTCACCACGCTGGCCAGCAGGTCCACATCCAGGTTGTGCGCTGAGCCCGCGCG
>DAHVVW010000004.1 GCA_027357125.1 Clostridiales bacterium | reverse complement strand
TAATCCGTGAACGTAATCAAACTTTTGGCAGCAAGCTTAATTCTGCTACCCCTGTGTACGGTGGGGAAGTGTTTAAGCTCGGGAATTATAAGCTTGAAATCATTCCCACGCCGGGCCATTCTCCCGGCAGTATCAGTATTTATGAGCATTTTTCAGGTACACTCTTTTCCGGTGATCACTTTTTAGCCGGGATCACGCCTAATCCTGTGCTGGAACCGGATGGGAACGGATACTGGATGTCTACTTCCCGTCAATACTTAAAAAGCTTAAGAGACATTCTCCAGTTACGATTATCCATTATCTATCCAGGGCACGGAGAAGCATTTGACGACCCCGACACAAAAGCGTTCGAGGTATTCGATAACTATACGACTCGGATGGACGAAATCTACCCTTTCCTATGCGAAGATGCCTATACTCCCTACACTTTAGCCAAAAAAATATACCCCTGGGTGCAGGGGTTTGAAATGTTTCTCGCGGTATCAAAAGTTGTAGGCATGCTTGATCTGATGCAAGCTGCCGATCAAGTAGAAGTGCAAGAGAGCGGTAATATCATCAGGTTCAGGCGTAAGATCTAACTTAGCGTCCATAAAGATGTAACATATCTTATGCTCTTGAGTAGAAAGGGTTCAGACTTGAACCAAATTTTCGGTACTAATTTTGCGGAACTAGTTTAACCCGTCCCCAGGCAGCCAGCTTGTCTTCCCAAATGATTAAGGCTCCTGTAACTCCATGAATTCCGGCTGCAAACTCGATGGCTTCTTCCATATCTGAGCCATTCTTAACGCGATTCCCGGTAGCCGTAGCCACAGCGTCAGCCAAGGCGGTTGACGGAGACAGAATCACAACCGCATCAGCCTGTCCGAAACTGAGAGAATGCCCGATTTTGCCGGAAGAGGTGCAGATTCCTAAGGGAGTGTGCTCTGGCTTGATCTCAAGAGCAATCTTGTTAGACAAGGGGGATGCCCCCGCAAAAATTCCGATATAGCGTGTCCGGCCTGTACGGAGAAATATATCCCCTCCGTTTTCCACTATCACATCCCGTGAACGTTTAGCTATCGCCTTTCCTACCAACTCTGACACTGCCCCCGCAACCGCAGCCATCGGACCAACCCCGGCTTGCCTCCCGGCTTCTGCCATCATGACGGCAATCCGTGGGGCGTCCGCTAACACAGCGTACGGAGTAAGGGCAGCCACAAAACCGGGATCACGGACAACGTATTCCTCCAATGGCAGCCGCACATCCTTAACCACACTCTCAACCCACTGTACCGTTGCCGCCGAATAGCGTTCTTTACGGATTCCAATGTCCAAGTCAGTTTCCTTTACCATCGCTTGAAAATGAACAAGATCATGTTGGCGGTGCAGTTGACGATAGGTGCGTTCGCTGTATTCCAATTAGAGCCGGACCTCCATCGCCCGCATTGGGCAAACTTTTACACAGAGCTGGCAGACTACACAGTTATCCCCGTCAAACTTAACTTCCATGGAATTTCTTTCTAAATATAGGGCTCCCGTAGGGCAAATCGCGGTACAAGCCCCACACATAACACACTTGTCATCATTGCGAATAATCTCTTGATTAAGATCCTGCACTGATACCCCAATTTCGCGAAGATAGTCAAGCCCTTGCTCACTCTGATCCCCTATCACTTCGAGTACCATTGTACCTTCTTTTTGCGGGTTAACATCAGCTTTGACAATATTAACGACTAAATCATAATCCTTAACTAAGCGATATACGATCGGTTTAACTGAAATATCTGTACCGAAACGCAATACTATTCTCTTGGGAGACATATAACCTCTCCTTTCTTCTCATCCGGCTTTATTCTCTTTATCCTACGCTCTTAGCACATTGGCCGCAGGAGCATCAGCAGGTGACGGAAGTAATTTCACCGGTTCTGTGAGCTGAAAATTCCCATTACTAATCCAATCTTTGAGCGTGGAAGCAATTTCCCGGGCCCTGGGAATGCTAGAAAGTGGTGCCGTGGGAATTTCTTTGCCATTAACGGTGATTTTGCCGGATTTTAATTGGGCATAACTGACATAGCCCAGATTTCCCGGGGTCCGCGAAGGATAAGCTTCCCCATAGTCAACTACTGGCGCAAACAACTCTTGGTCAGTTGCGGCTGCATATTTGGCTATCTCCTCATTGAGAATCGGAATGGGCACCCCGATACCCACACTCAAAGTTGCACCATACCCGATATAGCTCGTACCAACAAGCCAGCGCGGGTTCATTTGCTTCAAATCCCCGATTACGGCCAAAGTTCCCCCTGCCGGTCCCAAATCTTGCCCTTCCAGGTTTTGGATAGAAGGAAAATGCTGGGTGCCATGCCAAGCAACATAACCCGTAGCGCCACCCAGAAAGATTTTCGTACCGATCCCGATCGTTTTGAAGTGCGGGTCTTTAAGCAGCGGGCTTAGCTGGCCAGAAGTGGAGTAATGCGCATTGCCTAAGTTAGGCTTAAGCATCCCCATATAGGTATAAGCTGTCCTGGAAGTTAAATTAACTGCACAATTGTAATTTTGATAAGCATTGCGCGGATTGAAGAGGATCGCTTCATTAATCTCATCCAAAGTAATAGTGGTTTCAAACTCGCGCCGCGGATAGCAGTCTGTACCATAAGCCAGTGCTTTTAGTTTCACAGGCTTGCGTGCAACTAAATCCTGGATTACATGTCCCCCGCCATAGCGGAATTCACCCGGATAATTGCTGTTAAGTGGGTCATCATCAGGTAATTCCGCAGCCCCGAGGTAGGCATCTACGGCTGCTATCCCGCCGTACGCAGGAACGCCGTTAAGCCACACCTTCTGCATTTTCATCCTTGGTTTGGTATGCCCAAAATTTAGAAAGGCCCCGGATGAGCACATTGGAGCAAAGGTTCCGGTCGTTACAACATCGACCTCCTTGGCTGCTGCACTTAACCCTTTTTTCTGAACGAGCCCGATGAGTTCCTCTGCAGTTACAACAACTGCTTTTCCTGCTTTAATTTTGGCATTAATTTCGGCGTAAGTTTTTTCAACACTCATAATTACAGTCTCCCCTCCATCCTGTTATACTCTCCCGGACATTAAAGAAGCCCCTTCCCTGACAGAAGAGGCATGCAAATACACTTTGCCGCTCCTCTTATCTGTCAGAAGAAATTTCTCCTGCAGGAATTAGCACCGTGCTTTGCAGCTTGACTATACTAATAGCCTCGCTACAGAGCGGGTTGCCGGGTTTCATTGGGCCAGTCCCTCCACCACTCCGGATAAGAGTATCATATAAATATGAAATTGATAAATTAAAGTTTAGCAGGCAGGACAGATTCTGTCAATAATCTTTTTCACATAATCTTTTTTACTGAATGCCTGACCATGTTCTGTCAACAACATTTTTCTATAATACCGCTTGTATAAAATGTTCAAACATATTACAAGCACTACTTACTTCTCAACTACTACCAGCTCATCCGTAAGGGTAGATAAACTGACGAGACCATTCTGTGTTACCTCATACGAAGTCTCAAGCCCTACCGCTCCAATGCCTGGTAGGGTAAACTTAGGTTCGATAGCCAATACCATGCCTGCTTGCAACCGTTGCTGTGACCCGCGAGCCAGAACCGGAAGTTCGTCAATCTCCAACCCTACCCCATGTCCAATAAAAGAGACTCCCCCGTGAGAACCCATGAATCCTGGAATCCCCGACTCTGACGCGATCTTGTGCGCATGGTCATAAAGCTCGCCACATACTACTCCGGGTTTAGCCATTTTCTCCAAATCTTTAAGGATATGAACGGCCGTATCATACGCTTTTTTCACTTCAGGCGGGACAGTATTAAACATAAAAATTCTTGTCTGGTCAACGACATATCCGAAATAACAACCGCCAAAATCAATCAATATCGGTTTTCCTTGCTCAAGCTTGGCACCTGACGGTCCAAACGGAAAAGCCGGGCTCACCCCTGCTCCGGATAAAGGAGCATCATATGAACTGGGAACATTCCCTTTTTCATCGACCAAGATACAAGTTAATGACATCTCCTGGTTGAATCCATGCAAACGGAGAATTCCCGCATGTCCCCGACGCCTGGCCTCCCCTTCAAACATCCCGGCCAATTCATGGTCGGTCTTGGCCTTCTGTAAGAGTTCCGGAACCATCTCCCACAAAACTTTGTCTCTGACGGCTGTCTCCCGTAAAACAGATATTTCCCATTTGGATTTCACTGCGCGCTGGTTCCTAATCAGGAGCGTAACATCCGAGAATTCCAAACCTATTTCCTTAAGCTTTAAATACACACTAGCCGGTATTTTCTCATACTCGAGCCCCAACATTCCGGGAGCAGGGTAATTGAATTCTTGCAGCACTTCGATGATATCGCCCCACCGCTTAAATCTGCGCACCGGCCACGGCAAATCTGTCGGCAAAGGTCCGCGTTTACGGGTTAAATAGACTGCATATCCCGTTGCTGGGACAAAGAAACAGGCCGGTTCAATTAAACCGGAATAATAATACAAATTTACATTGGACAAGATTAAGGCACCCGTAATTTCTTCTTTCTGCAAGTTATCTTGCAGAATTTTCAGGCGTTTTTCCAGTTCTTCTACCGAAGGTGTGAACAATCTCCTCATCCTTTCATTAAAAGTCAGGTAAAAAACTCTTGCTCCGCGAAATCAGCTAAGCCCGATTAAAGGCCACCACAGCATCGCAGTTAAGATAACCACAATGATTGAAGCCAAAGTAAGCCAGAAGCCAACTTTCATCAAATCTTGGGGAGAGTAAACGCCGGTGGCATACGTAATAACTCCAGGTAATGTTTCCACTACCAGTAAGAACCCAAGCATTGCAGAGATATTAATAGTTACAGCTGCCAACAGGGGGTTTATCCCGAGTTTAAGGGCGATCTGCAAGATCACTGGGGTAAGGGTCAGAACTACCGTGGATACATTCGATACGCCTAAATGATAAACATGTGTCAAAAGCGCTAAGATGCCCACCGTAAGAAGCGGCAGGGAAAGCCCTGCTTCAACTCCCGGAAAAGCTAATAATTTCCCGGCCAATAATTCAGCTGCACCGGATTTATTAATGGCGGAGGCTAGGGAGAGCGTGGCACCCATCAGGAGCACAGTGCCCCAATCGATCTCTTTAAGCTTTTCCCAACTGGCCACTCCTATCCCTGGCAGTCCCATCAGCACAACGGCCAACAACGCAGGAACAGCCGTTGGCAAATGATGAAAAGACTCGGTCATCCACAGGAGCACCGTTAATGTCAATATCCCCAGACATTTCTTCTCCTCCCTGCTTAACGTTCCCATCCCCCGCAGCTCCTGCTCTATCTCTCCGATTTCCAAAACCTTTACTTCCGGAGGAAAAATTTTGAGCATAATCAGCCAAGTTAGCGGAATCATCAAGAGCCAGGCCGGCCAAGTCATTTTAAACCATTCAAAATAATAAATGTGTTGACCCAATGAACTTTTCAGTAGATCCACAGTGAGCACATTCGCTATAGCCGCCGGTAATAAGCCCACACCACTAATGCTTGTCCCAAAAGAAAGTCCTAAAACTAAAAGTTTGGCTGTATTCGTATTTCTTCTTAGACCCATGGATTGAATCACTGCCATGACCGCAGGCAAGAGCAAGGTGGTGCGTACCCCTGTTGCCGGGATAAAAATGCTAAGCAATTGCGGCGCAAGTAACACACCCGCCAACACTCCGCCCACACTCCCGCCGAAACGCACAATCGTCATATTCGCAAACCGCTTGCCCAAAAGGGTGCTGTTAACCCCTTGTGCCATCATGAATCCTGCCATAATCAGAAAAGTCGAACCACTGGCAAACCCGCCCAAGGCAGTCTCTAAGGATGCAGCCCCCAGAATAGGAAGCCCGGCCACATACATTACTGCGGTCAAAGGCATGGGTATCGGTTCAAGCACCCAAAGCCAAATCGCGGCTGCGGTTATGCCCGCAGTTGAGCGTAAGGACCAAGACAAATCTGGAGAAAGCCCAAATGTAATTATTATAAAAATAACCCCTGCTAACGCAAGCTGTATGTATACTCTGCGGTTAGATTTTTGTAATAATGACCCTGACATCCTCTTTCCTCTCCTAGCTCCACCCACTTCGACCAGCTTTATTTTCAGATGTAGCCGGTTCTTTATTTATAGTTAAGCGCTAATCAATGGACTTTTACGCAGTACACTGTCAAAATCGAATATTATTATACCACCGCCGAGGATATGCCCGCAAGCAAACTACATGATGAACTTAACCAAGTGCTCGCGCCCATCATCGATTAAGTTTAGGAAAGTGCTGTCAATTTCCTTGCCGTCCGCGAGCACCTTTTTAACCCCGGTCATCTTCCCGTCCAGATTTTCCACTTCAATCTTATACACTGCCGTCTTATAACGGTAAGTTAAATGGTATCCCTGCCAGTGCCGTGGCAGACACGGTTCGAAAGTGAGCTTATCTCCTATAAGCTTAAAGCCCAAAATTCCTTCCAGACCTGCCGTGTACATCCAACCAGCGGCTCCGGTGTACCAACTCCACCCTCCACGGCCCACATGAGGATGAATTGCATACACATCAGCGGCCATTACATAGGGCTCTGTTTTATAGCGTCCTGCCTCACTTTCCGTGCGGGAATGATTAATAGGGTTCAGCATGCGGAAAAGATCATAAGCTTTCTCCCCTTCTCCCATCTGCGCGAACGCTAGAATAGCCCAGATTGCCCCATGAGTATACTGACCCCCGTTTTCCCTCACTCCGGGAACATACCCCTTGATATACCCAGGATCAGGCTGCGAACAATCAAACGGAGGGGTAAGGAGCAGGAGAATTCCGTCCTCTTTTTTGAGCAAGTAGTGTTCAAGTGCAAGCATGGCGTCTGTGACGCGGCTTGGTTTAGCCTGACCGGAGAGGGCTGCCCAGGACTGGGCAATGGCATCAATCTGACATTCTTCATTATTCGCAGAACCCATAGGAGTGCCATCATCAAAATACGCTCTCCTGTACCACCCTCCGTCCCAGCCATGACGTTCAATATTCTGCACCAGTTCACGGGCCGTGTCACGATAGCTTTCAGCCAGTTCCCTGTCCTGCCGGGCTTCACACACAGAAGCAAACCTATTTAAGACAATTACCAAAAACCAAGCGAGCCACACGCTTTCCCCTTTCCCTTTGCGTCCTACCGCGCTAAAGCCGTCATTCCAGTCCCCAGTGCCGATTAAGGGCAACCCATGCTCACCCAAACGCAGACTACGTTCAATCGCCCGTACACAGTGCTCATAGATTGTGCCTGATTCCGCAGCAACCCTGGGGATAGCATAGCGTTCATCTTCCTCTTCTCCCAATGGTTCCTGTTCCAAAAACGGTACTTCTTCATCCAACACAGTATAATCCCCGGTATGTTCAAGGTAATCTGCAGTCACAAACGGGAGCCAGAGCAGATCATCTGAGAATTTAGTCCGTATCCCTTTCCCCTGTTCCGGATGCCACCAGTGCTGGACATCCCCTTCACGAAACTGACGCCCGGCATGTTGGACAATCTGGGCGCGCGTCAAATCAGGCCGGCTGATGACCAAGGCCATGACATCCTGAAGCTGATCCCTGAAGCCATACGCTCCTCCTGCTTGATAGAAAGCGGACCGGGCCCAGAGACGGCAGACTAAGGTTTGGTACAGCAGCCAGCGGTTTAGGAGTAAGTTCATCGACTGATCCGGGGTCTCTACTTGAACCGTGTTTAAGACGCTGTCCCAGAATTCACACACGCACTTGAATGCGGATTCCACTCTGTGCGGTTCTTGATATAACCTGATAATCTCCTTAGCTCGTGCTTGGTTTTCACTTTCTCCCAGGAGAAAATAAACAATCTGTTCTTCCCCCGGCTTGAGAGCCAATTCAACCTGTAAAGCCGCACATGGATCCAAGCCTGCACCCACGGCGAGTGCAAGTTCAGGCACAGCCAGTCCCTTGGGATTGGCCAAACTGCGGTTGCGCCCGATAAATTCTGTCCGATTCCCGGTATAAGAACGTACTTTGGCACCGGATGTCGCTAAGAAGGACGTACGCCCGGCAAATTCCTCCTGATAACTGTTGCGGGCAAAGATAGTCCCCATTTCTTCATCATATTCCGTAATTATATACGGGGCGGTCAGCTCACGCGCCACCCCCAGCACCCATTCCGCATAATAAAATGCAGAGTATGTGCGCGCTGTGCTCCCGGAATTATGCAGTTTAAGGCGGGCAATTTTTACCGGTGCATCCATAGGCACAAAGAGCGAGAGTTCTTGCTGGAGTCCATGGCTCACATGCTCAAATACAGAGTATCCTTGTCCGTGCCGCACTTTATACTTTTCCCGGCTCCGCACCGGAGCAGGAGTAGGCGACCAGAAAGAGCCGCTCTCTTCATCCCGCACAAATATTGCTTCTCCCGGGGCATCCAAGACGGGGTCATTGGACCAGGGAGTAAGCTTATTCTCTCGGCTGTTAAGAGCCCAGGTATACCCTGAACCTGATTCTGACACCTGAAAGCCGAACTGCGGATTAGCGATGACATTAAGCCACGGTAATGGGGTGTGCTTTCCCTCTTGCAGTTCAATGACATATTCTCTGCCATCAGCCGAGAAAGACCCGTAACCGTTAGCAAACAGCAACTCTCCCTGTGCTTGTTCCCAAATGCTGTTGTTTGCCATCTCAGTACCGTCTATGCTCCGAAAGGTATCCGCCTCAATGAGAACCTCCTTGCTCATATCTGTCCCGGTCATATCTGACTTGGAGATATTAATCTTGGATGTATCAATCTTAGTTTTATGACCCATGGCAGATTGGGCGTGAGCGTTTTCTTGGACTGAATGGAAAGGAATTTTCCCTTTGCGGCGCAGTTGAAGCGCGGCTGATCCTTCCGCTCCTGAGAAAATAAGGCGGGCAACAGTATATAAAAGAGTGAGATCCTCCGCAGGGAGATTGTCTTTCTTTAAGAGGAAGACCCCGCCAGGGCTGCTCAAATGAGCGTGCCCGGAGAGAACAAGGTCACGCAGGGAATCATTGAGAGATTCAACATAGCCGCTGGGGTCTTCGTTCACAATGACTAAATCAGTTTTCAGCCCTTTCATTCTCCAATTCTCATGCAAAGTTAAGAGCTGGCGCACCAGTGATAAATGCTCACTTTCCTGGATTACAGCCAAAATAACCGGTAGGTCTCCCGAAATTGCGTAAGGCCAGAGTGCGGACTGACCTTTTTGATTTTTAATTAAATACTCTCCAATTTCACTTCGGGCCGGGCTTAAATAGAGGAGTTGCCCTGCAACATTCGAAGCCAAATTAGCCATAGCCGGGCTGAGATTCAAATGCCTAAGCTCCATCTGGCTTTGTGTCCAGGTCAATTCAAAGGCGCGGTTGACCGCCGCGGCATCCCGGTATCTTTCCGCGAGCGTGATCACTTCGGCGCGCGACTCTCCAACCCCAACTGAAAATGACACTTTCACGGTCTGGCCGGCCTTAATGCGTACGCGCTGCCTCAAACTCATGATCGGATCAAGGACTGCTCCGTCCGTGTTAGTCAGAGGATGATTGGGCTCCAAAGCCAATGGCCCCCCCAGATTTCGTCCCCGCCCAAGAAAACGCGCCCTGTCTGTTTCATACTGGAGAGCCCCAATATTCTCGCCTTCAGTTGCAACAGTATGCATAAGCCACAGCCGCGTCTGGTCTTCACGGCGCGGACGGCGCGAAGCAAGCAAAGCCTGATGGGAAAATTCTGTTTGAATAAACAAGTTGCCAAAAGCCGGATGGGCTAAATCCTCGTTCATCCCTGCCAGGACCACTTCGAAATAGCTTGTTATTTCTAAAATCCGGTCATGACTACTATGATTGGTCAAGCACAAGCGGCGGATTTCCACCTGGTCTTCGGGTGAGACCACAATCTCCATCCGGGTAGCGATGTTTCCGTCCTTACGGAAAAACTCGACCCTGTCCGGAGCATAGGTAATCTTATACTCGTCCCCTTCCTCCCCAAATGGTTGCTTGGTCGCAGACCAGACAGCTCCCGAGTTTAAGTTCTGAATATAAAAATACATACCCCAGTTATCCCTAGTCACATCGGAGCGCCAACGCGAAACAGCAATGTCTTTCCAGCGGCTGTAACCTGATCCAGCATTTGTTAGCATGACTGCATACTTCCCATTGGATAGAAAATGCGTTACCGGGATTGCGGTTTCGCTCCCAGTGAGTGTGAGATGGTTCTTTCCGTCAAGCGAAGTAGGCTGTTTTTTAGCCACATAGGAACTCCGCTCCTCCGTAACGGAGAAAATGTTCTTAGCGGGAAGCCTCTCTTGTAAAATCAGTTCTGTAGCTTGAACAATTGCTTCTGAATGGAAGCGTCTTTGCATGTTGTTCCCTGTTAAGACATTCGTAAGTGCCAGCAAGCTCATACCCTGATGGTGAGCCATGTAGCTTTGGACAATCCGGTACTGGCGCTCCACCGGAACCCGTTCATGGGTATAGTCGATTGCTTCATATAATCCGTAACGCCCGCCAAAACCTTTACTTTCCATACTCTGAAGGTTGTGCAAAGCCTCTCCGGAAGAAACCAGCAAGGCCAAGAAGCTTGCATAGGGCGCAATGACCAAATCTTCTTTCAAACCCCTTTTAAGTCCAAGCCCCGGAATCCCAAACGCTTTATATTGATAATTCAAGTGAGCATCAAAAGCATAAAAACCTGATTCGGAAATTCCCCATGGAACCTGTTTTTCACTGGCATAATGGCGTTGGACTTCAACCACGGACGCATAGGTTTCGTCCAATAATGTTCCCTCGAAATTGCGCATCACCAGCAGTGGCATTAGAAATTCAAACATCGTCCCGCTCCATGACACCAACGTCCTTTGCGCGTGCACGCGCGTCATCGAACGTCCCAAGCGAAACCAGTGGCTTTGCGGAATTTCTCCTTTGGCAATGGCAATAAAACTGGCCTGGCGCGCTTCTGAAGCCAGAAGATCATAATAAGACCTATCTAAAGCGCCATCCGTGATGCGATAGCCAATAGAAAATAGTTGCCGCTCTTTATCGAACAGGGGAGTAAAGTCAGTATCTTGTGCCAGAGTATTGAGACGCTGCTGCAGGCCGCGCGCCTGCGTCAGCAGGCTCTCTACCTTCTTAAGTCCAAGTTTAATATTGCCGCTCTCAACTTCCGACAAAGACCTATACTTAACTTCTAATTCGAGTAGGCTCAGCTCTTGATTTACGTCCGGTGGCAGAGTTTCCTGCTCATGTGCAAGCCAAGGATAGAGTTCTTCCATTTCGAGGCGGAAAGCTGAAACCATGCTCTCTAACTGGTTGAGCCAATACAACACTTCCCCCCCTACTTGATCCGGGACAGTTGCTGGCCATTTTTGCAGCAGTCCATACCAGAACAGGGGTTCAAGGCCTTCAAGAGAAATAATCTCCTCTAGGGCTTGGGCAAAAGGCCTGAGCTTTGAACTAAGGACAGTGGCAGCTTCCCCTTGATCTTGCTCCAAGTGTTCCTTAAGTAAAGTATAACTATCCTCTAAACCGCGCACCAAATCCAAAGTGAGCAGGGGTTTGCTTAAACTTTCTTCAAGTCCGTTTTTCAGGGTAATCAAGTAAACAACCAAATTGCCGCTGTCTACCGTAGAAACATAGTGAGGGACGAGCGGAGTTAGCTTTAGCGTATCATACCAATTATAAAAATGTCCCTGCCAGCGCTCCAGCCTTTCCAATACGCTTAGGGTATTGTCAAGACGCACATACATTTGGCTTACAGAGATATAGCCAAGATCCCTCGCTGCCAAGTTAGCAAGTAGAGCCAGTCCAATGTTGGTAGGGGAAGTTCTGTGGGCTACCCCATTGGGCGGGTTGAGCTGGACATTGTCAGGAGGGAGCCAATTCTCTTGCTCATTGACATAGTCAGCAAAGAACGCCCAAATCTTGCGCGCATACCGGCGCAAACGCAGCCCTTCATCAGGTGCAAGGGTTACCTGCTCTTTTAATATCGGCAAACTGATGCGATAAGCTACCCATGGAGAGCTAGCCCACAAACCAGCCAGCGGCATAAATTGCCAGGCTTGGGCCGCTTTAAAACTAAGGGTAAGCACAAAATAGACCAAAACTCCCGCTAGGGCCGGCCACATTAAACGCCACGAAGTTTTTAAGCTTAAATTAAGGCGGCGGTCAGTTGCTGCCGCCGTCTCCCACTCCAACAGCTTGCGGTGAGTAAAGTAATGGCGCGTGAGGCTGCGTATAACCGCATCCAATTCCGTATAGGCCTGATATGGCAAAAATACCAGAAGCAACAAGCCTTGAATCAGGATTTCCTTTAGCTCATTTTTCATTTCACCCCGGGTAAAAATCATGCTTAGCACATGCAGCAGGGCTGACCAGAATAAGTTTAACAGGACTAATCCTACCCAAACCCAAGCATTCCCTGGGAGCACTGTAAACGCCAGCATAATCAGGAGTATATGGGCCGGAGCTTCGATGCTGCGGCGCAGATTGTCGAAGATCTTCCAACGTGCAATTACCGGCAGGGGCTTGAACAACCAAGGCAAGATCTGCCAATCCCCTCTTACCCAACGATGTAATCTTCGCATATAAGCGTGAAGTTTGGCAGGGTACCCGTCCACCAGCTCGACATCCGTTACTAATGCAGTCCTGGCATAAATCCCCTCAATCAGATCATGGCTCAGAATAGTATTTTCCGGAAAAGCTGCGCCCGTAACTTGCTGAAAGACGGTAGCATCATAAATCCCTTTGCCAGTGAAACTCCCTTCTCGGAAAAGATCCTGATAAACGTCTGACACTGCCGTAGTGTAAGGGTCAACTCCTCCTTTGCCGGCAAACACACGGGCAAAGAAAGATGCTCCTGCACTCGGAATCGAGACGCCGATGCGCGGCTGCAGGATCGCATAGCCCTCGACCACTCGGGTATTGTCCTCGCTCAAACGCGGTTTATGTAAAGGATGAGCGATTGTGCCGATTAGTTTGCGCGCACTTCCGCGTGGGAGCTGAGTATCACTGTCAAGCGTAATTACATAGCGGATGTGCGGAAGAACAGCAAGATCACCAATTTTAACGTGATAACTGGTTGACTCCTCGTGCTGAAGCAGTTTGTTAAATTCGAGCAGCTTCCCTCTCTTTCTTTCCCACCCCATCCATACTCCTTCCGCAGGGTTCCATTGCCTTTCCCTGTGCAAGAAGAAGAAACGGTCTTGCCCATGCTTTTTGTTTAAGGCTTTAATCCCATCTATGGCTGCTTGTAAAATATCCTGATCTTCCGGAATCTCCTTAGCCGGAGCATCCGTAAAATCCCCTAGAAGAGCAAAATGTAAATGAGGGTCTTGGTTGGCCAGAAAATGCACTTGCAATTGATCCAATAGTTCCTGCACACGCGAGACATTTGGCAGGAGAGTGGGAACAGCTACGATTGTACGCAACTCTGCACCTATTCCCTGCCCTAGCTCAAGTTTCGGGAAAAAAGCAGGATTTAGAAGTTGAGACACAACCCAGTTAACTAAAGGTATGGCTAACGAACTTAAGGGGATAATCACCGCCAGCACTACTAAGAGTACAGTGGCGGGAGTCCCATGCTTCAGAGCATAGTTTAGGAAAGGATAGCCTAAAATCAGCATTATAAAGACTATCCCACCGAAATACGCTGTCTCAGGCTGATTACGAACCCAACGTCTTACCTGGCACCAGAAACGGTGAATACTCCCCCACTCTTGCTCCAGATCCCGTTCCAAGAGGGGGCGGCCCCGGCCAATCACACTGTATCCTACATGGGCTGCTGCTCCATCATCTCCAGCGTCTGAAGCTCTCCGCGCCCTCTCCAC
Organism: Clostridiales bacterium; assembly: GCA_027357125.1. Classification (GTDB taxonomy): domain Bacteria; phylum Bacillota; class Desulfitobacteriia; order Desulfitobacteriales; family Desulfitobacteriaceae; genus Paradesulfitobacterium. Next base: position 3,286 of record DAHVVW010000004.1, on the reverse strand, counting down.
AATTTCCCTGGCCACCTTTAATTCAGATATTCCAAAGCGCCGTGCCAGTTTTTCTATTTCATGCCGGTAGCCGTCGCGGGAGTCAAAATCCATTTGCCCATAGACACCGCTTGGGTCTTGTTCCAGGATCTCTTGCACCGGACTCACTTCTTCAAAAAAACGGGGCCAGTTTTCCTCTGCCAAAAAACGCAAGGAAGTAATAGCATACCCCATCGAAACTTGGCACATAGCCTGGCGCTGGCGCTCAAGCTTTGCAAGTTCTTCGATGGAAGTATCCTCTTTGTCGGCAGTTTTGTCTAACCAGCGCCAAAGCGGCAGCCCGTCAACTCCCCACTCCCGCAGGCAACGGGCCAGCCTTTCGGCATAAGCGGAAGAAATCTCATGCTTTGGTTCCGATTTTGCTAAAATTTCCTCCCATTGCTCCCCATCTCGCTCAATATTAAAAAAAGGATTCAGCCATTTATCTGCTGCTTCCCGCTCGTTTTGCGTATAAAGTATTTGTTCAACAAGCCGTCGTATATTCTCTATCAGAACAACGCGCAACATTATGGGAAGAGCCCATAATTCCCCGCTAGATAAGGGTATCTCCGACTGGTAGCTGTTTATAAAATCCTTCAAAACTTCTCTTTTTAATTGGCTGTCTGTATGCTCAATCAGTTCGATCATCAGGGCATATACCCGTGGAAACCCTTGGTATATCCCAGCAGCCAGGGGCGGCAATTCTTTTTCATAGCGGCGGGGCAGGGAACGCAGAATTTCCTGTCTGAGATCCTTAATGATATAGTAATTATCAAGGAACCATTCCGCAGCAGGTACCATTTCCCGGGTGCGCTCAACATAGTCTGCAATTTCCGCATGAGCTTCCTGGAGAAAGCGCATGTTCGCGCGCATCCGCGGGAGTAATGATTTGCTCAGTTTTCCTTTGCCGGTATGGACATGAAAGCGGGCTATTTCCAAGGCATGCTGCAATAGATCATCGCGGTTAAGGATAATGTCGCGCAAAGGCCTATCCTCTAGCGTTAAACTTAAACTCATAGGATCTCTCCAATTTGATTCTAGGATTTGTCACCTTTATGAATTATAACCATTTCTGTCCGCTTCATGCGTAAGGATATTCTAAGCTCGTCTTTACAGCCCTCTTGACCGATAAGGGCCCGTGTACGATCAGGGCGCACCAAAAAAAAGAAGCTGCCTGCTGCAGCTCCTGTATTTACCCAAAGCGTTCTTCGAATTCTTCTATGCTAATCAGAACTTGGCGTGGTTTGCTCCCTTCGTACCCTCCTACAACCCCCTGCTCTTCAAGCATATCCATTAAGCGGGCTGCGCGTGCATACCCGATTTTAAGCCTTCTCTGCAAAAAAGAGACTGAAGCCATCCCTGTGCCAATAATTAGGCGTCCGGCTTCCCCGAATAAATCATCCTCTCCCGTGTCCCCGGCGCGGGCCACACTCTCATTAAAGGTAGACTCAACAGCGAGATACTCCGGTTTGCCCTGATCCCGCCAGTACTTGATAATCCTCTGTACCTCTTCATCCTTGACCAAGCATCCTTGAACCCGTAACGGCTTGTTTAACCCTTGCGGTGAAAACAGCATATCCCCTCGGCCCAACAGTTTTTCGGCGCCGGCACTGTCCAGAATAGTGCGCGAGTCAATCTGCGAGCTGACAGCAAAGGCAATCCGGCTTGGAATATTAGCCTTGATTAAACCCGTAATCACATCTACAGACGGGCGCTGGGTCGCAAGCACGAGATGAATACCGGCCGCGCGTGCCATTTGCGCCAGGCGGCAAATAGTTTCTTCCACTTCCCCTGCCACCAGCATCAGGTCAGCCAGTTCATCGATAATTACTACAATCAACGGCAACGCCGGAGTGTCCTGCCCGCCCTCCTGCAGACGGTTGTAGCGCTCAATATCGCGAACCCCAGTCTGAGCAAATAATTCGTAGCGGGCTTCCATTTCTTTAACGAGCCATTTTAGAGCAGCAGCAGCCCGCTTTGGGTCGGTGACGACCGGGGCCACGAGGTGCGGAATTCCATTATAAAGACTCAATTCCACCACTTTGGGATCGATCAGGAGAAACTTCACCTGAGCGGGAGTGGAGTTGTAGAGAATTGAATTAATAATAGCGCTGATACACACACTTTTCCCAGCCCCAGTCGCGCCCGCTACCAGCAAGTGCGGCATTTTGCCCAAGTCTCCTACAACCGGCTGCCCGCCAATGTCTTTGCCTAAAGCTATCTTAAGGTGTGAGGAATTCTCTTGGAAAAACTCCGTTTCTAGGACCTCCCGGAAACCCACGACCTGGGGCTCTTTATTAGGCACTTCGATGCCAATCGCGGATTTTCCCGGAATCGGGGCCTCAATGCGTACATCCCTTGCTGCCAGAGAGAGGGCAATGTCATCAGCTAAATTGACAATTCTGCTTACCTTAACTCCGGGAGCAGGGGCTAACTCATACCGGGTGATAACCGGTCCCCTGTGCACCCTGATTACCTTCGCCTTAATGCCGAAATCTTGCAGCAATCCTTCCAGTTGGTGCGGGCTGTTGTCAAGAACACTATCTCTCATAACCGGAGAAAATGGTTCCATCAGCTCTGGCCCCGGGAGCTGCCACTTGCGCGTATTAGGGTTTGGATTCACGTTCTGAATCTTCTGCACCAATTTCGCTACCTGACCGGCTACGCCTATGTCCTCGGCACCCAAACCCTTAATGTCAAAGTCCTTAGCTCCTAAGTCCATCACACTTAAGTCCTTGATACTTAAATTACTAGCCGCCACTAAATCCGGACGAGCTATATCGTTTAATATTAAACACTCACTCGCTAATTGTTTCTCACTTAAGTCTATGTTAGGTAAATATTCCGCCGCGTATTGGGCAGAGGCAGTTTCGCGAGCACCTAAGCTTTCCTCATCATGTATTTGCATAGGTATGCCTGCATCTTGGGATTCCTCTATGACCTCCAGGTCTACCGTCGAAAAATAGTCCTTCATCCCATGCAAGGCTGTAAGCTTGGGAGATAACTTAGGTATAGGTTTTTGCCCTTCCCCAAAATAAGATGGAAAATCACGCCCCAGTTCAGACATGCTTTCTTGGACCGAACTCTCTCCCTTAAGCTCAGGCCAGTCCGGAGAAGAGAAATATTTCTCAAATCCCTTTAACGTGACCAGCTTGCCACCGGGAATGGTAATTTTCTTTTCCACTATTTCAGTATACCTTTGGCTCTTTGACGACCCTGCTCTCTTTTTGGCAAAACCGGTTTTGGAGCCAGAGCTACTCTTTTTACC
>DAHVVW010000049.1 GCA_027357125.1 Clostridiales bacterium | reverse complement strand
GGCGGCTGGGAAATGCCGGTACAGTATGCCGGTGTGATTGAGGAGCACCAAACCGTCCGCTCCAAGGCAGGGCTCTTTGACGTTTCCCATATGGGGGAGATTGATGTCCGCGGTAAGGATGCCTTGCGCTTTGTGCAACACCTTATAACCAACGACGTAGACAAAATTGCGGATACCCAGATTCTCTATTCCTTAATGTGCTATCCGAAGGGTGGGATAGTGGATGATTTGTTGGTTTATCGTTATAACCCGGAACATTTCTACCTTGTAGTTAATGCTTCAAACACAGATAAAGATTATGCCTGGATTCAGGAGCAGGCTCAAGGATTTGACATCACACTTGAGAATATCTCAGCCTCAACCGCTCAGCTCGCATTCCAGGGCCCGCTGGCGGAAAAGATCATGCAGCGCTTTAGTGATGTGGATCTGTCGCAGATTAAATATTACTGGTTCAAGCACGGGAAAGTTGACGGCGTAGACTGCCTTATTTCCCGCACAGGCTACACCGGGGAAGATGGGTTTGAAATTTATTTCGCGCCCCAGTATGCGCCACAGCTTTGGCGTAAAATCCTGGAGACAGGAGCCCCTGAAGGAGTTCAGCCCATAGGTCTTGGAGCCCGCGACACCTTGCGTTTCGAAGCGCGCTTGCCCCTCTATGGTAACGAACTTGGTGCGGAGATTACTCCCCTGGAAGCAGGACTCGGGTTTTTCGTGAAGCTGAATAAAGAAGAGTTTAACGGGAAAGTGGTTTTGCAAGAACAGAAAGAAAAAGGAGTACCGCGTAAGCTGGTCGGCCTCGAAATGATTGAGCGCGGAATTGCCCGCTCGCATTATCCGATCCACAAGGATGGAGAAGAAGTCGGCTTTGTGACATCCGGGTCTTTCTCCCCGACGCTTAATAAAAACATCGCTCTGGGCTTGATTCGCGCCGACCTGGCAGTTATCGGGTCAGACCTGGATGTAATCATCAGGAATAAGCCGGTAAAAGCGAAGATCATTCCCACTCCGTTCTATAAGAGGGCACAGTAAAGAGTAAACAGTTACTATAAATTAAATGTTAGGAGGACTGAATTTATGAACCCCAAAGATTTAAAGTACAGTAAAGACCATGAGTGGGCTAAAGTAGAAGGAAATGTGGTAATCCTGGGGATAACCGACCATGCACAGGAAAGTCTGGGGGACGTGGTATTTGTGGAATTACCCGGTGCCGGAGATAGCATCACGGCCGGGAAATCCTATGGAACTGTGGAATCGGTAAAAGCTGTCTCTGATATTATCGCTGCCGTAGGTGGCAAGGTAATCGAGGTTAATGAAACAGTGGTGGATGCGCCGGATACTCTGAATAGTGATCCCTATGGAGATGGATGGCTTGTTAAAGTAGAAGCGGATGATTTGTCCCCGCTGAATAGCATGATGACCGTAGAGCAATATGAAGCTTTCTTAGCCGAGGAGGCGCATTAAAATGAACTTTGTACCTAATACGGCTGGGCAGCGGCAGCAGCTGCTGGAACGCATTGGGGTGAAGTCAGTTGATGAGCTTTTTGCTGATGTCCCTGCTAATGTGCGTTTGCAGCGGCCCCTGGCAGTGGAAGGCGGCTTGGCGGAACAGGATTTGATCCGCCACGTCAAACACTTAGCCGGTCGCAATGCCAGCTTGGAAGAATACACTTCCTACCTGGGAGCAGGAGCGTATGAACACCATATCCCTGCTTTTGTCGATCAGCTCTTGCTGCGCCAGGAGTTCTACACCGCGTATACTCCGTACCAGCCTGAGATCAGCCAAGGGACTTTACAGGCGATTTATGAATTTCAGACTTTGGTCTGTGAGCTGACCGGGATGGATGCAGCGAACGCTTCGATGTATGATGGTGCCTCTGCTTTGGCTGAAGCGGCCTTAATGAGCTGTGACGCTACCCGCAGACGCCAAGTCTTGGTGCCCCAGACAGTCCATCCGGAATACCGGGAGGTTTTACAGACATATCTCCACCCTCGCGGGATCGGAATCGTGGATGTCCCGCTGAAGAACGGACTGACTGACATGGAAGCCTTGGAAAAGCTTCTCACTGAGGATATAGCCGGGGTCTTAGTACAGAGTCCGAACTTCTTGGGACAAATCGAGCAGGCGGAAGAAATCGGGCGTTTGGCCCACGCCAAAGGGGCTTTAATGGTAATGGCGGTTAACCCGGTTTCCCTGGGGTTAATTAAATCACCGGGGGAAGCTGGAGCTGACATCGTGGTCGGAGAAGGGCAGGTTTTTGGCAACCCTATTAACTTCGGTGGTCCGTACTTAGGATTTATGGCAACCAGAGATAAGTTTGTGCGCCGCATGCCCGGTAGGATTGTAGGCGCAACTGGGGACCGCAACGGGAAAAAGGGGTATGTCCTGACTCTGCAGGCCCGGGAACAGCACATCCGCCGCGAGAAAGCCACATCCAACATTTGTTCTAATGAAGCCTTGTGCGCGCTGGCCTTTACTATTCACTTAGGTGCTTTGGGCAAGGCCGGGTTGAAAGAATTGGCTAACCTTAACCTGCAAAAGGCCCACTATGCTGCCAAACAGATTGCGGCTCTGCCCGGGATGAGTCTGGCTTTTAACGGACCCTTTTTCCATGAATTTGTGATCGAGACGAAGGTTGACCCCGCTAAAATCAACACTAAACTTTTGGAAGACAAGATCATTGGCGGCCTCGATCTCTCCCGTTTTTACCCGGAGTTTAATCATCACCTCCTTTTCTGTGTGACCGAAACTAAGACAAAAGCAGATATCGACCGGCTGGTGGTCAGATTGGGGGAGATTAAATGAAAATACTGGAGCCGCTAATTTTTGACTTAAGTGCTGAGGGCCGGACGGCCGTAAGCTTGCCTGTATGCGATGTGCCGAAAGAGGCGGTAGAAACCCTGGTGCCCCCAGCGTATTTGCGCGTGCAGGAGCCGGAGCTGCCCCAAGTTTCCGAAATAGATGCCGTCCGCCACTTTACCAGGCTTTCAACATTTAACCACGGGGTAGATTCCGGGTTTTATCCGTTAGGGTCTTGTACCATGAAGTATAATCCGAAGGTAAATGAAGCCTTGGCCCGCCTGTCCGGTTTTGCCACCATTCACCCGTATCAGCCGGAGAACCTAACTCAAGGGGCACTGCAATTGATGGCTGAACTGCAGGACGACCTGGCGGAAATCGCCGGGATGGATGCATTTACCCTGCAGCCGGCAGCCGGGGCTCATGGAGAAATGACCGGCATCCTAATCATTAGGGCTTATCACGAACACCGTAAAGACTCCAAACGTACGAAGGTGATTGTGCCTGACTCGGCGCATGGGACGAATCCAGCCACGGCAGCGATGGCTGGGTTTGAGATCGTCCAGGTTCCTTCCAACGAGCGGGGCGGGGTCAATCTTGAAGAACTGCGCAAGGTAGCAAATGATGAAGTCGCCGCTTTGATGCTGACCAACCCGAACACCCTCGGTTTGTTCGATGAAAACATTACTGAGATTGCTAAGATCATTCACGATGTTGGCGGGCTTGTGTATTATGATGGGGCTAACCTCAATGCGATTATGGGAATTGCCCGTCCGGGGGACATGGGCTTTGACGTGGTGCACTTTAATTTGCACAAAACTTTTGCAACTCCGCATGGTGGCGGCGGTCCGGGCTCAGGCCCTGTTGGCGTGAAAGAATTCCTGGCACCTTTCCTGCCCAAACCGGTTGTCAAGAAGCAAGCTGATGGAACTTTCACCATGGATTATGAGCGGCCGCTCTCGATCGGACGGGTGCGTTCCTTCTACGCCAACTTCGGCGTGTTGGTCAAGGCGTATTCTTATATTCGCAGTTTAGGCGGAGAAGGCTTACGTGAAGCCTCGGAAAATGCGGTTCTTAATGCTAACTTCCTGATGCAGGTTCTAAAAGAGCATTATTACGTGCCATACGACCGGGTGTGCATGCATGAGTTCATCATCACGCCCAAGAACCTTAAAGAGTATGGAGTCCACACGCTTGACATTGCCAAGCGCTTGCTTGATTATGGATATCATCCGCCCACAATTTATTTCCCGTTAATTGTGGAAGAAGCGATGATGATCGAGCCTACGGAAACGGAAAGTGTCGAGACTCTGACCCAGTTTGCGGAAGCATTAATTAAGATTGCTGAAGAAGCACGGACAGATGTTGAGCTGGTTAAGAACGCTCCCCATACGACGCTCATAACCCGCCTGGATGAAACCGGGGCTGCCCGCCATCCGAACATCCGTTGGCGCAAAGCGTAGTTCGCTATTCGTGGTTCGGAGGTTCGGAAATTCAGACGCATAATTAGCGATAAGTTTGGGACAGAAGTTGTAAATGATTTGGGATAAACGATGTGGGCGAATGGTTCAGTGATTGAGCTATTCGCCTGCCCGTTATCGTGGTTCGAGGTTCAAGGTGTTAGGCTTTTAAGGCGGTGCTTTATTGATGAGCTCTGAATATTAGCCACTAAGACCGCAAGAGACCTATAATCAGGTTATAAAGTTTAGAAGTTTGGGATTGATCGATTTCCAGTAGTAACAGACTGGCTAAGATAAATGTTTAGTGGGAGATGTGGGGAAGTGGCAGGAAAATCTTTGGCCGTGTTTGCGCCGGAAACGCGTGCGCTAATCGAGCGCGGGTGGGAAATCAGGAAACGTAATTTCGTGGATAAGATCTACTTTGACTCTCCAACTGCAACCCAAAGCGTGACATTAACCGGCACGGGCTGTGCTCTTAATTGTGCTCACTGCGGCGGACACTATTTGGAGGGAATGCTCCCGCTGACCCAAGTGCCTGAAGATACGAAAGAGCTGCCTTTTCGCAGCGCCCTGATTAGCGGTGGTTGTACTGCTGAAGGGAAGGTTCCTTTTTACGCTCACTTAGAACGACTTTACCGCTTAAAAGCCCAAGTTCGCCTTAATTTTCACGTTGGGCTTGTTGATGATGAGGAAATTTTGGCCCTTAAAGGGCTTGCTGATACAGTGTCCTTCGATTTTGTGGCTGATGATGAGACGATTAGGGAAGTGTATGGACTTAAACGCAGTGCTGAAGATTACCGGACTGTGTATCTCAAGCTGCGTGAGGCAGGGCTCAAGGTTATGCCGCATCTGACTCTGGGGCTCAAAGGCGGGGAATTTGCCGGGGAGGAAAAAGCGTTGGCTGTATTGTCTGAACTTGGTCTTGACGGACTTACTTTCATCGTTTTTATCCCTACCCCTCATACCCGCTATGCCAACCGCCAGCCGCCTCTACTCGAAGAAGTGGTGCAGTTTTTAGCTCAAGCAAGGATCCGTTTCCCGAATATCCCGCTGGCGTTGGGATGCATGCGGCCTAAAGGACGGTACCGTCAGGTTCTTGACGAAGCGGGGGTCGCTCTTGGCCTTAACCGTGTGGTTCTGCCTACGCCTGCTGCCCGGCGTCTTGCAGAGGAAAAAGAACTGGAAATCATACGGGGAGAGGAGTGCTGTGCCCTATGATCCGTTGCTCTCTAGGCACCGCCAAAGTGTTAGGCTTAAAGCAAATTAAAGTGGATGATTTGCCGACAACGGCCTACCTGATGGTCGGAGAACGTTGCCATTTTAACTGTGCATTTTGCGCCCAGGCCCGTGAAAGCGGAGCAAGATCAGATATGCTTTCGCGCGTAACGTGGCCCCAGTTTCCGCGCGCTGATTTTCTTAAAGGGCTTGAAGGTGGGCAAGCCCAGGATACCCTGAAACGTATCTGCTTTCAGGTGGTCCAGGATGAGGAAGCCTTGGCCGCGACCAAGGTCTGGGTTAAAGAAGTTAAAGAGCACACAGATGCTCCCATCTGTGTGTCCGCAGGCCCGCGCACCCTCGAAGAAATTCAGGAGCTCTTAGAACTGGGAGTGGACCACGTCAGTATTGCCTTGGATGCCGCGACTCCAGAAGTTTATATGCAAGTGAAAGACGGTTCCTGGGACAGACGTTATTCCCTGCTCACAGAAGCAGCAGCGCGCTTTCCCGGGAGCATTGCCACGCACCTGATTGTGGGGCTGGGTGAAAGTGAAGAAGAGATGGCGCACTTAATTCAGGACTTATATGATCAGGGTATTACCGTTGCACTTTTTGCGTTTACTCCTGTCAGAGGGACGCGTTTGGAACACTGTGATCAGCCTGCACTTGCGCACTACCGGCGGGTTCAGGCGGCCCATTTTCTGATAAGGCAAGGGCAGGCGCGGGCCGATCAGTTCGGGTTTAAAGACGGGAAGCTACTAGACTTCGGTCTGCCGCTTGATCGCCTGCAGCAGCTTCTGCGAGATGGAGAAGCTTTCCGCACTTCCGGCTGCACGGGGTGCAACCGCCCATACTATAACGAGACCCCGGGAGAGACAATGTACAATTACCCCCGTTCCTTAACCAAAGCTGAAGCAGCCCAAGCCTGGGAAGTGCTGCGCACCTGACAAATTCCATTATCCGTTCAGGAATGCGGCGACAAGCCTTGAGATATAGGGTATTTTCTAAGAGAGGAAGAAGCTTATGAAGAAGTGGCGGTACTTACCCTACGAGGTTCATACCGGCGCTGAAAACATGGCGATTGATGAAGCAATTCTGCTGGGCTTACGGTCGGAAGGCTGGGAAGCGACTTTACGTTTCTATGGCTGGAACCCGGCAACACTCTCTTTGGGTTACGCCCAAAGTTATGCGAAGGAGGTTGACGAGGAAGCCTGTAAGGCCGAAGGGTTGGATATTGTCAGGCGGCCTACAGGGGGTCGGGCCGTGCTGCATCAGTATGAACTTACATATAGTGTGATAGCCCCTGAAAAGGAGGAGAATGTAGCCGGTACGGTGATTGAATCATACCTTAAAATAAGCCAAGCCCTGCTCAAAGCATTTCAAACCCTCGGGATTCCGGCAGAAATGGTTGCGCATGCAAATATGAAAGAGTTAAGCTCAGCTGCCTGTTTTGATGCGCCTTCGTGGTATGAATTAGTGGTAGCAGGGCGCAAGCTTGTTGGCAGCGCCCAGGTGCGCAAAGACGGAGTCTTGCTGCAGCATGGTTCGATTATCCTTCATTTTGATGCCGATCTGTTGTTTCGGGTTTTGAAGTTTCCCAGTGAGGAAGTGCGGAAACGTTTACTTCAAAGTTTTAAACGTAAGGCCTGCGCCTTAGATGAAGTGTGGCCCAAGCCTGTCAGCAGAGCAGAGCTGGAAACGGCGATTTGCCAGGGATTTGAAGAGGTGATGGGGATTAAACTGGAAGGGGGTACTCTCTCAGAAGGGGAAAGGTCGTTGCTGTCTGAATTAACAGGCAAGTATTTGTCAGAGGAATGGACGAAAAAACGTTGAATTATAGGTTCGATCATTTGACAATCTATCGAAGAGCTTGTGAATTTGTGTTTATAGCAGGAATCAGGGAACAAGAGGTGGAATTTCTGTCATAACGCCTAACGCATAATGCATAATTTGAGCCTGAGGTGACAGCATGTTAATTGAAGTTCTTCATAGCGCAAGTTCACCGTTTTTACCATACTTGGAAGACAAACTAGTAATCGTCATTGATGTTCTGCGCGCCACCAGCACGATTGTCACTGCCCTTGCCAACGGATGTCAGGCAGTTGTTCCCGCGCTTTCGCCGGAAGAAGCCCTGGAAAAAAGGCTTACCCTCCCGGGATCACTTTTGGGCGGAGAGCGCCACGCTGTGAGAATTGAAGGATTTGACCTAGGGAATTCTCCGTTCGACTATGCACCGGAAAAAGTGGGAGGAAAAACGGTTATTTTAACCACTACCAACGGCACCAGGGCTATTAGGGCAGCATCTGAGGCCCCCCAGGTCTGGCTTGCTTCTTTTGTCAACCTTCAGAGCATCGTGCATTCGATTTTCCGAGAGATGGAAAGAAACAGCGGACTGGAGGGGATAGCAATCTTTTGTGCAGGGACAGAGGACAGATTTGACCTCCCGGATATCCTGTGTGCGGGCATGCTGATCGATGCGCTGGGACCGGAAGTGGAAGTTAATGACCTTGGTGAAGCTTCACGCATGTTGTACCGCGCTGCGGAAGGCCATTTGATCGAGACGATCTGCCGCTCTGACCATGGGCGGAAACTTTTGTCATTAGGGCTTGAAAGAGATATAATTTACTGTGCAACCACCAACATTTTGCCGATTGTGCCGGTGCTGGCAGACGGCGAGATTGTCTGGCTTGCTGATGATATGAGGGGGTAGAATGATGGAGCTTTTCGAAAAGAGCGGGGCGGTAAATACCGAGCGCACAGTTTCCCTGGTGCTTAAACGGGCGCGTGAACTGGGAATTACTACGGTCGTAGTGGCTTCAAATTCCGGCGAGACGGCAGAGATCTTCCACGGTCACGATCTGCAAGTAGTGTGTGTTACCCATCATGTGGGCTATGCGGGCCCCGGTATTGATGAAATGGAAGCGGAGCGGCGCGCCGGTCTCAGTGCACAGGGGGTAAAAGTATTAACCACAACCCATCTTTTTGCCGGAATCGACCGGGCTTTGCGCATTCAAGCCGGAGGGCTTTATCCGGCTGAGATTGTCGCGCATACGCTGCGTATGTTCGGTCAGGGTGTCAAAGTAGGGGTTGAGGTTGCAGTTATGGCCTTAGACGCCGGACTCATTGAATTTGGGAGTAAAGTGATCGCCGTAGGCGGTACCGGGCACGGAGCGGACAGTGCCTTGGTCATCACCCCGAACCATTCCAATCATTTCTTCGCCAGCAAAATTCATGAAATTATCTGTAAACCGGCGCAGTAATCCCATTGTGGATTTGACAGTTTTAGGCACACATAAGCATAGAGGTGAAACAAGATGGTACGTGAAGTGTTCCCCAATATTTATCTCAACGAGATTCCTCTTCCCAATAATCCTCTAAGATCTCTCAATAGTTATATCCTTTTCTCTGACAAAAGAAATCTTATCATTGATACCGGGTTTAATCTCAAGGCATGTAAAGATGCTTTGATGATGGGTGTAGCGGAACTTAACATTGATCTTAACAAGACTGATTTGCTCCTAACTCACATGCATATTGATCATTCGGGGCTTGCAGACGACTTGAGAAAATTGGGGTGTAATGTTCTAATCAGCAAAAAGGATGGGGAGTTAATTAATTTATTTAGGAGTTCAGAAGAGAGTGTATCAGAAAAAATGTATACAGCTCTTGCTCTGGACAAAGAAGCTCTTACCTTTAGCAATAAGGAATTTGGCAAGAACACTACTGAGCTTTTTGAATATAGCCCGCTGGCTGAGGGAGATATTCTTGAAATCGGGCCGTACGTCCTTGAAGTAGTAGATATTCCAGGACATACACCAGGCCATATCGGTTTATATGAAAGGAAATACAAATTGTTTTTTTCCGGTGACCATATTCTAAATGAGATTACACCGAATATTACCTTCTGGGGCTATGATAAAGACAGTCTGGGGCTTTATCTCGCTAGTCTTAAGAAGATAAACGAATTTGATATTGATGTGGTATTCCCTGCACATCGCAGTATCATTAAAGATTATAGGAAACGGATTAAAGAACTAATTGCCCATCATAAAGAGCGTCTGGATGAAATAACCAATATAATCCGCGAAGGGGAGAAAACAGCCAGTCAGACGGCAG
>DAHVVW010000048.1 GCA_027357125.1 Clostridiales bacterium | reverse complement strand
AGAAAGAGACTGGGATTCCTAAAGACACAATTATAAGAATTACCAGGGGGTTTGCCGCGGCCAAACCGCGCGCGATCCTCGACTTCGGCTGGAGAACTGCTTTGACCCCTAACGACTATCAGCTGCGCCGGGCCATTCTGATTGTTAATATGATGGTAGGAAATTTCGAGGTGCCTGGAGGATTGTTCCAAGTTAAATCGGCTGGGGTTCTGAAAGGTTTTCCTGAGCAGGCCGGTTATGCCAAACCCTTAGGGAGTGTTAAACAGCCAGCTTTTCCCAAGCCGACCAAAGGAAGAATTGACGGTACCGGAGTTAAAGGAACAAAGGGTTACCTCATTCCGGCTTATGATGGTGCCATCGGACAACTCACCGAAAGCATTCTTACAGACAAGCCTTATCCGATCAAGGCCTGGCTGGTGCACCGGTTCAACCCCATAATAAGCATGCCGGAAAGCGAAAAGGTCATTGAAGCAATCAAGAAACTGGATTTTATCATGTCTTGTGATCTATATATGACAGATACCGCCTTTTATTCGGATGTAGTACTTCCTGAGTGCACGTACTTGGAGCGGTTTGAACAGGTTTATGACATGTCAGGAGCCACCCCCAAGTATGTTTTGCGTCAACCGGCCCTATCTCCGGTCTATTCGGATACTAAGCCCCACTGGCAAATTTATAAAGAATTGGGCGAAAAGATGGGGCTCGGACAGTACTTCCCGTATAAAGATATCGAAGAGTTCATAACCAAACAGCTAACTCCGGTCGGATTGAACTTGGCCCAAATGAAAGAAAGGGGATTCTGGACGCCGCCGGGGATGAAACCGTTCTTTGTGCGTGGCAGTGACGGAAAAGCAGCGCTGCCGGTGATTAAGACCAAGAGCGGTAAGATCGAGCTATTCTCAGAAGAGATTGAAGAAATCACCAAGGAGGGCATTCCTGTCTATATTCATCATCCCCAGCCTGAGGAAGGAAAATTCCGTTTCGTACAAGGAAAAGTGGCCGTGCATACTAACGCCGGTACTGTGAATGTCCCTGTTCTCAATGAATTGATGCCCATGAACACACTCTGGATCAACGCGTCCAGTGCTGCCAAGCTGGGTATTAAGGACGGAGATGGGATTATTGTCACATCAGGCAAGTATGAGCATAAGGGGAATGCAAAGGTGACCGAAGGAATCCGTCCGGATACTGTCTTTGCTTACCACGGATTTGGTCGCATTTCACCGGAGTTGAAACGGGCCTATGGAAAAGGAATCAATGATAACAAATTGATCACGAATGAACTTGGGGTCGTAGGCAACTCGGTCCAGTCTATGAACTTTGTCAGCGTGAGAAAAGCGTAGGGGAAACATGAACCCGATAAGCCAAAAAGTGTCTTGGCTTTGTGATTCATGTGTGGGACTCTCCAAGACTGGCAAATTCATTCTGAAGAAAGAGGGTGACTTCCTTGGCTAAACAATATGTCATGGTAATACAAGCAAGCAAATGTATTGGCTGCCAAGCCTGTACCGTTGCCTGCAAGTTCCAAAACGAGGTACCGGAGGGACAGTATCGGACGAAATCTCCAGCGATCGGCCCAACTGGGACTTACCCTAATGTTAAACTATATTTTGAAAAAGAAGCCTGTCAAATGTGTAAAAATGCCCCTTGTGTAGGAGTATGTCCCACAAAGGCATCTTATTACAATGAAGACGGCGTGGTCTTGGTTGATGCTAATAAATGCATTGGCTGCAAATACTGCATGACCGCCTGCCCTTATGATGCGCGTTTTCTCAATGAAGAAACAGGAGCTGCCGATAAATGCAGTTTCTGCTATGAGCATAGAGTCTCCCAAGGGGAGAAGCCTGCCTGCGTCTCAACCTGTGTGGGCGGAGCACTCGTATTTGGAGATGTGAACGATCCGAACAGCGAGGTCAAGAAACTTCTGGACAAACACAAAGCAGAGGTGCGGAAGCCTGAATTCGGCACTCACCCGAATGTCTATTACATTTATGAAGGGGTGAAATAAAGATGGATATTACATGGGGTGCATCTGCCTCGCATGAGTTAGCGTGGGGAGGAATTATTGCCATCTATCTGTTCCTAGCCGGAGTGGCCGGGGGTGCTTTTCTTACTTCCGCTTTAACCGAACTTTTCAGCAAGAACCGTCAGCTCAAAGTTATCCGGGCCGGAGCCTATATTGCTCCGGTAGCGATACTCATCGGACTGGCTATGTTAGTTGTGGATTTGGGCAAGCCCCTGAGTTTCTGGAAGCTTATCCTTTATGTCAACTTCCATTCAGTCATGTCGATTGGTACGTTCATCATCTCAATCTTTACTGCTTTGGCGGTGGTGTACGCTTATCTGGTGTGGATGGCGGCAGCCGCGGAGAAGAAGATCCAAATTACCGTGGCCGGACAGGAAATGGCTGCGGCCAAGGCCACAGGGATTCAATCTTGGCGCAAACCGGTAGCCGTGATCGGCAGCCTGTTCGCCCTTGGGACAGCCACTTATACAGGATTTTTACTATCCGCAGTTACTACCAACGGGCTCTGGCATGTGAGTTTTCTCGGTATTGAAGGGATACCGTTCCTGCCCATTCTGTTCCTGGTCTCAGCTATCTCAGCAGGATTAGCCGCTACTCTGATTGGGGCGGTGGACTGCAGTGATTTAACTGCGTATAAGAAAGCCGATATCATCCTCTTGGCTATTGAAATTATTCTCTTGGCAGTCCTTTATACCTCAGTTAAGGCAGCTTTCTTCAGTGGGGGCATGGCTACCCTGTTCTGGCTCGGAGTCGTGGTTGTAGGGCTCTTGCTCCCGCTTGTGCTGGCAATATACGGGGTAACTAAGCATAAAAACCTTGTCTTGCCTGTCTGTGGCATGGTCGTAGTCGGGGGCTTATGTCTCAGGTACTTTGTAGTGTATTCAGGACAGCTATTCAGATAAAGGAAAAATCATAAAAGCTGCCTCTTTATGGGGCAGCTTTTTGCGTGGTGCTTAAAGTCAAGTTTGTCTGCGGAGAAAGGCATTTTATCTGACCTTGGCGCGTAAACATGTTATGTAGAAATGCTAAGGGAGGATGGCTGTGGGTACCGACTGGAACGAGATTTGGGACAATCATCCTGATGTCTTTGTGGCACGCACCTGGCAGGAGTGTCCGGAAGATAAGAGAAAAGCCTGGCGTTTACCCCACCAATTTACATATTATATGGGCGGGGAAACAGCATTACGGGTTGGTATTATTGCCAGCAACTCATTTCCTCGGGAAGAGGATTTTTTGCTCTCGGGAATTTGTTATGGGCAGCGCCTTAGCAATGGGGCCAAGACCCTTGTTTATTTCGTGGCCCCGGACTTCTCCCCTCCTTTTTTGCACGTCCTCTCAAAAATATCTGGGAACATTGCTGTACGTGCAGTATACTGGCGCGAACGCCTTAACCCAAGCCTTTATCTGATCCCGGAAAGTAATACCCTTATGGCGACCATTCGTCAACCTGTGGGGGAACGACGAGCAGACTGGGATAAATGGGCCAGACCGCTTAATCCGGTGGCGCGCCAGCAACTCGTAGTAGTCAAAGAGTATTTCGCAAGCCTAAGCGGAAGGCGTACCCATGTTGACATCCGCTCCCAGCAAATATCTTTGGTGTGGGGAAATGTTGAAATCGCCGAAGTGCGCCGCAAAGGGAAGAAGTTTGAACTTAATACTAAGGCCCGCTGGGAACGCAGTCCGGAATTAGCTAAGAACTGGCAGAAAGCGGGCTGGGTTGATGCGGATGGAAGTCTTAACCCTGAGTTCTGTAATACGGTAGCGGGGGTGCTCGACCGCCTGGAAGAGCTGGAAAGCCAGGGAAGCTTGCGTCAGCGCGATCTGCTTGCTCTCTCTTTTTATGCCGGAGCGGGAGTGGTTAATTCTCTCTGGGGCAGCATCTGGACTTGGCCTTGGTTGGCCCGGGACCGGGGAGAGACCTGGGTCAATGAACTTGGGCAGTGGTACTATTTTGAAGGGAACGGTCAGCTCAGTGTGATTTGCCCGATATTGGAACGTCCGCTCGCAGAAGCGTGTAAAAGTGTAATACTCACGAGCGTTTTGGAAAGGAGCCGACTTTTGCGCGATGCCAAAGGGATAAGAGGGGAGAAACTCTTGTGGGACGGAAGAGTGCATTGGGTTACTCTACCCTCTCTGGAAGAGGAATTACGGCGCTGGCACTGTTGGCTGGAACAGCCCGAACAGTTTCCGGTCTGGTGTTTGCCGGACAATTGGGAGCGTGAAGGATTGAGAGAGCTTTCCAGCCGCGGTGGCCAGACGGGGGTTATGCAGTCTGTTTTTCTCTGAGTTTCTTAATTACCGGCAAAGTAAGGGTTACGAGTGTGCCTTGGCGGTCCGGCGGCTGGCTGAGAGCAAGCTCGCCGTGATGAGCCAATACGATTTGCTGGGCAATGGTGAGGCCCAGACCGGTCTTACCTTTGCGGGTGGTAAAGAAAGGGTCGAAAACCTTTTTCATTACTGCTTCAGAGATGCCATTGCCGGAGTCTTCTACACTGAGTTTGATTTTGTCCATGTCAGCAGCAAGTTTTAGGATAATGCTTTGCCCAGGTTGCGAGGATTCGATGGCATTCTGAATGATTGACAGTATGGTATGAGTCAATTGCTTTTCATCCCCCATAACGGCAGGAGACTCAGGTGGTAGGTTAAGAATTAGGGAAACTTCCTGCATTAAGCAAGTTGGCTGCAGGATCTGAGCAGCTGAGTAGACAAGTTGGTCTACGTTAAGAGGGTTTAGCTGGGGTGCAGAGGGATTGGTCAAAAGCACAAATTGCGTGAGCAACCGGTCGGTTGTATCGATCTCATCCAGTACTAATTGGTGATAGGGACGCAGAGGTTCCGGCCACTGGTCAGGCCCAGCCAGTTGGATGAATCCTTTAATTGTGGTGAGGGGATTGCGCAGTTCATGGGCCAGCCCGCCAGCCACCTGGGCGATCACCGAGAACTTGGCCGCTTGTAAATAGGATTCAAACTGTTTTTTCTCCTCAGTCACATCGCACAGTACCAGTAAAGTTCCTGACGGAACATCACGATCAAGGAGAGGGTGCTTAACGTATTGGAAATAGCGCTTCTCTCCTTTTTTAAGTTTAAGTGCAAATTCCCCGTTGGCAGATTCTTTGTCAGCGGGATAATCTTCAATAATGTTATAAATGGGCATACCACTGAGTGAAAACTCGCTAAAGGGCAAGAGATCAAGGGCCTTGGGGCTGGCTTCAACAATGTTCCCTTTACGGTTGACCATAAGAATAGCTTCTTTGGAGTAATCCACTGTTTGATGTGAGTCTTGCTGGAGCAGGATGCGTAAGGCTCGAATGTGTTTTTGGTGAAGAAGACGTTCATCTGAAACCAGGCGGAAGATTATTCCCAGCCAGGCAATGGCAAATACAATACCGAGGCTGTGCAGAATCCTTAGCAGGAGCAGGGAAGGGCACATAAAACTGCAAACGAAGGTAAGAACCAGGGTAAAGAAAAATAGATAAGCCAACAGTTTTTGTGTGCGAGACTGTTGAAGCCAAACGGAAAACACAGAAAATCCAATCCTTTCTCATGTAACAACCCTACTTAATAATAATCAGGACGTCCGAGTGGAAATCCAGTATTTAGTGTAACATAAATAACAGGTAGAAAAATGTAAAAAAACCGTGTATGTTTTGTTGAATTTTTTTTAAGTTGGAATAGACAAATGACTTATGAAGACTAGGGTTTCAAGTTTATACGATATAGTGTATAATTATGCAAAACGGTGGAGAAGGGGAAAGAGATGAAAGTACGCAAGGCTAAACTGACTGATGCCGAACCAATGCTAGCTCTTATTAACGGATATGCGGAACAGGGATTTATGCTGCCCCGGTCGCGTAACATGCTGTATGAGAGCATCCGCGAATTTTTGCTCGCCGAAGAAGAAGGAGAAATTATTGGTGTTGCCTCTCTGCATATTCTCTGGAGCGATTTAGCAGAAATTCGGGCTTTGGCTGTTGCTTCCGCTGCCCAGGGGCAAGGGCTGGGCCAACTCTTGGTGCAAACCTTGATTGAGGAAGCATTGGACCTGGGATGCGAGCGGGTGTTTGCGCTCACTTATCAGCCTGGTTTTTTTGAGCGCTGCGGCTTCCAGCTTGCAGAGAAAGAGGAAATGCCGCACAAAGTATGGAAAGAGTGTATTAATTGCGTCAAGTTTCCGAACTGTGACGAGATTGCAGTGATAAAAAATATTAAATAGCACCATAAGAGTACTTTCAATATGATGCTGAGGTACAATATGATGCCAGGTATACCTTAGCTAAGGAGAATCAGTGATGCTGAAAGAAGTCAAAATCTATACGGATGGCGCATGTTCCGGAAATCCGGGACCGGGTGGCTGGGGCGCTCTCCTTATATATGGGGATACAGAAAAAGAACTCTCCGGTTTTGTGGCCCATACTACGAATCAGAAGATGGAGCTTATGGCCGCGATCGAGGGGCTCAAAGCACTTAAAGCCAGCTGCCGGGTAAGCCTTTTTAGCGACAGTGCTTACCTGATCAACGCTTTTTGTCAGGGCTGGCTGGAGCGCTGGCAGAAAAACGGCTGGATAAACTCCCAGAAAAAACCCGTGGAGAACCAAGACTTGTGGCGGGAATTGCTTAACATGGCTGGGAAACACCGTATCGAGTGGATTAAAGTTAAAGGCCATGCAGACAACCCTTACAACAACCGATGCGATGCGCTGGCCAGACAGGCTATAGCTGTACAGAACGAGAGCAAATTTAACTTATAACCAAATAATGGAACCATGGCACCGTCTTTTACATACACAGTTAGTAACTATCTTTTGCATAGGAGACGGTGCTATGAACTTGCAAACTGAGGCTAGAGAAAGCTTGCGCAAGGCAAAACATTTTGTTTTGGACGGCGGAGAGCAAATTCTGGCCGGACGCGTGGATGAAGAACATGGGGTATCTGCCAGCCCGGGAGCAACTGCTTTAGCTTGTCTTTCTCTGCTAGCTCTCGGACGGAGTTATGAATCAGCATACAGGCGTGGGGCACACTGGCTGTGGAAGCACCGTCAGCCTGACGGCTGGGGTAAGTATGAAGGAGATAAGCCTGACGAGGAGATTACCAAACTCGCGCGCACAGTTCTTCAGGGGAGCCAAGGAGGACTCTTGGCAAAACTGGTTCTGCTGGCGCAGGCACGGCAGTTTTCTGGAATGATACTTTCTTTGGGGCAAAGGGTAGTGCCTGGCCTGAAGGGGCCAACTCCAGAGGAAATAGCTCTTCCGCGGATATTAGAGGAACGGGTGCTGGCAAAGCTTCCCGTATACGGCAGGCCGGTAGTAGTGGCTGCATCCTTGTTGGCTGCGCAGGATAACCAAAAGGGGATTACAGAGGGGCTTAATTACTTGAGTCTGCAGCAGATGGCTGACGGTTCTTGGGCCGAGGATATAGTCGCAACTGGTATGGGTATTCTAGCTTTACTGCGCTTTGGGACGCACCGAGAGAAAGCGGACCAGGCTGGGCGCTGGCTGGTGCAGAAACAATATTCTAACGGCAGTTGGCCCGCTTTCGACCAGCTTTATACTTGGGCTGTAGGCTGGGCCGTAAACGTTTTTTCTGAAGCCAATCTCTCAGGATCCGAAGATGAATGGGTAAAAAGGGCTCTCGTCTGGCTTAAGGAAGGACAAAACCTGGACGGGAGTTATGGTACTACTCCCCCTTGTACCCATCCAGATATTGATGACACAGCCGTAGCTTTGAGCCAAGTACAGGAAAATCAACTTACCGTTCAATTGCTGCGCTCACTGCAAAATGAGGATGGGAGTTGGGGAACATTTCCGAGTTTTAAGGGTGTGCCCCCTAATATTCAATGTGAATTACCTGTTTATATTCCCAGCGCAGATGTGACTGTGCACGTCTTGGAAGCGCTCTGGCACCAGGATTCGCGTGTGCAGGAACAGGCTATTTGGCGCGGACTGAATTGGCTTTTAGCACAACAGGGGGAGCAGGGGGATTTTCCCGCAGCCTGGTTCGAAGGGCGGGTTTATACTACTGCTCAGGTGCTTGAGCTCTTGAGCAAATGGAAGTTCAGCTGGGAACAGTGGAGATCAGCGCGTCAAATCTATCTCGCCCGTAGGAAAAGTCTTGATTTTTTACTCGCTGCTCAAAGGGAGGACGGAGGGTGGGGTTGCCCTGTCGAGAGTGCTCTCACTTTAGCGGCTCTTTGGTGTTACCAGAAACGGGTGCAGCCTGAGGTTTTTGAGCGGGGCATTAAGTACTTGCTGGAACAGCAGCGGGAAAACGGTTCGTTTAAGGCTGCTTATCGCGGTGTTTACGCCAAAGGGTGGAATTATGAAGAACCCATAAGCACCGCTCTCACGGCGATCAGGGCACTAGATCGGTATCTGAGGTTAAACTCTTCTCGTGATAGATAAACAATCAAGAGAAAGGCGTAACCATGCCTTAGGATGTCATTCCCAGGGTGAACTATCTTTAAGATCCTTAGGATTAATGCCTAAAAACAGAAAGCCAGGAGCTTTACTCCCAGCTGATATTGCACCAAATCACTATAAACAGTGGGAAGCTCCAAATGTGGATTCCCACTGTCATTTATTCTGATTTATCCTATAGCGGAGTTTCATTTAACTTCAAGTGGAGTAGAGTCTCCACCTGAAGCCCCGATGCTTTGCTTAGCTAAACGAGTTCACTTAATGAGCTTGAGCACTATTATTTGATTTATTAAGAATAATGTGGAGGAATTGCCATTGTAATTCGAGATAGGCATTTGCTATTTCATGTTGGCTTATACCCTTTTCTAACAGGTAATTGCGCGAGAAACTTTCAAAATCGCGAATAAAACCCAACACTTCTTCTTCCCGAGTTGACAGCATTTTACGACCCCTCCATTCTTAATTTCTCTTTTAGCCAAGTATCTTGGCACATGGACTAGCTTTATCCTAATTATATGTAACTTTATATGTGAAAACTGTTGGAATTAGTAAGTCAAACAGGGCAAAGAAGGGAAAAGATTGAAGAACTACCGGGATTTCGTGTAGGTTTTTGCCGTATGGTCGTGACTTTGGCTAGGAAAACGCCAAAAAGTCAGATCGAGAAAACGTATATTTCCGGCACGGTAATGTTGTTTGGCAGCTTCTGAATCTTTAAGTGAGAGGTAACAATCTGCTAAAGCATGGTGAATACTCCCTGTATAAGCTAAACTAAGCAAACGCTGGGTGAACCAATGTGCTCCGTTATGCGGAAATCCCGCTTCTTTCGCAAGGCGCAGGCTGCGTTCGTACATGCGCACAGCATCGGGAATCTTGCCGAGTTGTCTCAGAATATGCCCTTGGGTTGCGAGCAGCAGAGGATCAATCAGTGCATAGGGGTTGTCCCTTACAATAGAGAGCGCTTGTTTGGAGCGGCCCTCTTTAAACAGTATGTCCGCAAAGGTGGCACAGAGCAGGGGGTCGTGGCTGGACAGGAATTTCTCCAGTAAAGAAATGGCTTGACTCGGTTCATGTAAATAGTAATAGAGCTGACTGGCAAAACGGGCGATGGCAAGCGGACTTGAGTCCTGAGAAATCTCGCGCGCCATTCTTTGAACTGTAATTTTCTTTTGGGGTG
>DAHVVW010000047.1 GCA_027357125.1 Clostridiales bacterium | reverse complement strand
TGCCTGAGTTCCCGGGCGCGGAAAATTTTCCGATAGTTCACGTTAAAGGAGACTCAACTGCGGCCAAAGAAGGGGTACGGCTGGTCAAGGAAGGGCAAGTCTGCGGCCTCATGAAAGGGCATTTGCACACGCATGAGTTTTTGCATCCGATTCTCAAAGATCTTCGAGGAGAAGGCTGGATATCCCATGTCTTTGTCGCCGAGCTCTCAAGTTACCACAAACTACTGTATATTACGGACGCTGCGGTTACGATAAGTCCTGGGCTTGCGGAAAAAACGATAATTTTGCAAAATGCTATTGACTTTGTCAAATTATTGGGCGTTGAAGTGCCCAAAGTCGCCGTACTGACAGCGATTGAAGTCATTAATCCGGCTATACCTTCCACTATTGATGCGGCTTGCTTAGCCAAGATGGCTGACCGGGGACAGATCAGCGGTGCTTTGGTTGACGGGCCGCTGGCTTTTGACAATGCTATCTCGGCCAAGGCTGCCCAGATCAAAGGCATCCGCTCCCAAGTGGCGGGTGATGTGGATATTCTGCTGACTCCTGATCTCGTGTCAGGCAACATCTTGGCTAAAGACCTGGAGTACTTGGCTAACGCGACTTTGGCCGGGATTGTGCTCGGAGCGCAAGTGCCAATTGTGCTCACGTCGAGGTCTGATCCGCCACGGGCCAGGCTGGTGTCAGCAGCTCTCGCCAGTTTGATGTACCAGCGTAACATTCCTGGATGATTATCGCTAAGGTCTAAGGAAACACAGCAGTTGAAATATCCTAAATTGTTCGTGACTACGGACTTAAATTCCTTCCAGCTTTAGCAGGAGGGAATTGTTTTGGTTTTTTTTATTCGCGCTTGTTGTTCTTGTTTGCCCTTGTTTCTTGCCCCATTCCTCCGAATTTGCTATAGTAGAGTATGTGTTAGGTGATTTCACGAAGACCTATTCGTGAAATTAATCTGTTGATTAAGGTAAGATGTCCAATTCGATTGGAGGGTGAGCTTGTGAAGATTTCCCGTAAAGATGTCGAACATGTGGCCCTGCTCGCACGTTTAGAGCTGACTGAGCAGGAAATAGAGCAATATACGGAGCAATTGGACTCGATCCTGGAGTATGCAGCGACGCTGGACAGGCTGGATACGGAAAACGTGGAGCCGACTGCCCATGCAGTACCCCTACATAATGTGCTCAGGGCTGATGAAGTAAAAAGTTCAATTGAGAGGGAAAAGGCCTTGCAGAACTCTCCGGACGCGGAGGAAGGTTTCTACCGCGTACCCAGGATCGTGTAAACACTCTTAGCTAAGAGAGAAGCTGAGATCGGTAGCTGCTCCTTATCCGGTCGGTTATACCGTGGCTAAGAATAAGAAGTGATTGTCGCTATGAAATAATAAGTGATCCGTGGAAGGAGACTGAGGATGGAACTAACAGCCAAATCAGCGGCTGAATTGCATACGCTCTTGGAAAGTCGCGAAATCAGCGCGGTCGAGCTTACCAAAGCTTTTATTGAGCGGATAAACGCGATTGAAGATAAAGTAAAGGCTTTTATGACTTTAACTGAGGAATCAGCCTTAATGCAGGCGGCAGAAGTCGATGCCAAGCTGAGCCGGGGGGACAAGCTCAGACCATTGGAAGGAATTCCGATGGCCTTGAAAGACAATATGTGCACTGAGGGTGTGCGCACCACTTGTTCTTCGAAGATACTTGAGAACTTTGTCCCTCCTTATAATGCGACTGTGGCCGAGCTCCTGCGCCAGGCGGGGGCGGTGATGCTCGGTAAGTTAAACATGGATGAGTTTGCTATGGGCTCATCGACGGAAAACTCAGCCTTTCATGTAACCCGCAACCCGTGGGACTTAGAACGGGTAACCGGGGGATCCTCCGGCGGTTCGGCAGCAGCAGTGGTAGCTGATCAAGCAGTGTTCACCCTGGGTTCGGATACAGGCGGCTCTATTCGGCAGCCGGCAGCCTTTTGCGGTGTAGTGGGAATGAAGCCTACTTACGGAGCAGTCTCACGCTATGGGCTGATTGCCTTTGCGTCTTCCCTTGACCAGATCGGACCTTTTACCAAAGATGTGCGCGATAACGCTTTGGTCATGAACGCTATCGCAGGACACGATCCGAAAGACTCTACGTCCGTTCCCTATGACAAGCCGGATTACACGAAGTTTTTGCTAAATGATATTAAGGGATTAAAAATCGGAATTCCGCGCGAGTATTTCGGACAGGGGATTGACACTGAAGTAGATAAAGTCCTGCGTCAAGCACTGGCAACACTTGGATCTCTTGGCGCTGAGGTTGAAGAGTGCTCCATGCCGCATACGGAATACGCCATGCCCGCGTATTACCTTATCGCCCCGGCGGAAGCCAGCTCCAACCTGGCCCGCTATGATGGCGTGCGCTACGGCTACCGCACAGAGGATTCTGAGGATATTATCAGTATGTTCAAAAAGACCAGGGCTGAAGGGTTTGGCTCTGAAGTTAAAAGACGGATTATGCTCGGAACCTATGCTTTAAGCGCGGGTTATTATGATGCGTATTATTTGAAAGCGCAAAAGGCCAGAACTCTTATTAAACAAGACTTTGACAGGGTCTTGGAGAAATTCGATGTTTTAGTGGCCCCGACTGCGCCCACCGTAGCCTTCAAATTCGGAGAAAAATCCACTGACCCGCTGGCGATGTATTTATCTGATGTCTGCACGGTCCCGCTGAATTTAGCGGGGCTGCCGGGAATTACCCTCCCTGCTGGGTTTGCAGGCGGCATGCCAGTCGGGCTGCAGCTCATGGGCAAGCCTTTTGATGAAGGTACTTTGTATCGGGTTGCCTATACTTTTGAACAAAACACGGATTTCCATAAGGCAAAGCCTGCTTTCTCAGGGGAGGTGGCCTAAATGAGCGTGTTTGACCGCTATGAGATGGTGTGCGGGGTGGAAACCCACGTTGAACTAGCCACTAAGACCAAGATTTTTTGCGGCTGCACCACTGAGTTTGGGGGAGAGCAAAACACCCATGTCTGTCCGGTCTGTCTGGGCCTGCCGGGGGTCTTGCCGGTTTTAAATCGTGAAGTAGTAAACTTGGCTATTAAGGCCGGCCTGGCCTTAAACTGTGAGATTGCGGAGTTTTCCAAGTTCGATCGCAAAAATTATTACTACCCTGATTTGCCGAAAAACTACCAGACTTCCCAGTATGACCTGCCGATCTGCAAAAACGGCTGGCTTATGATCGAAACGGCTGAGGGGCAGAAAAAGATCGGGATTACCCGTGCACATATGGAAGAAGACGCGGGCAAACTCGTGCACGGTGGCGAGACGATCACAACCTCTGACGAATCTTATGTGGATTACAACCGTACCGGGGTGCCCCTTTTGGAAATAGTGTCAGAGCCTGATATGCGCTCTATTTCTGAGGTCTTAGCGTATTTAGAGCAGCTGGTGCAAATCCTCGAATATACCGAAGTCTCAGACTGCCGCCTGGAGCAAGGGTCAGTGCGTTTTGACATCAATGTCTCTTTACGGCCGCGCGGGAGTACAGAGCTTGGCATCCGCACGGAGACGAAAAATCTTAACTCTTTCAGTTCGGTAAGGCGCTGCATGGAATACGAAATTGCCCGCCAAGCCGAGGTTTTGGATGCGGGAGAGAAGGTGGTCCAGGAAACTCGTACCTGGGATGAAGGGAGAGGGATTACCTTGTCTCTCCGGTCCAAGGAAGAGGCTCATGACTACCGTTATTTCCCGGAACCTGATTTGGTGCCTATGGTAATAGACAGGGAGTGGGTAGAAGAAATCCGCAAGACGCTGCCCGAGCTTCCCGCCGCTAGGCGCGAACGTCTGCAAATCTTGGGGCTGTCAGCATATGACGCAGAGGTTATTACCAGTTCCAAAGGCTTGGCTGATTTCTTTGATAAGGCTCTTCGCCAATGCGAGGATGCCAAGAGCCTGACTAACTGGGTGATGGGGGATTTTACCCGCCTGCTTAAGGCCAATGAAGTAAGCGTGGTCGATTCTCCGATATCACCTGAACAAGTGGCAGAAATGGTAAACCTGATTGAGAAAGGGACGATCAGCGGCAAGATTGCCAAGAGTGTAATTGAAGAGATGTTCGCAACTGGCAAGGATGCGAGCGTGATCGTGAAAGAGAAAGGGTTAGCTCAGATTAGCGATGAGAGCGCACTCATCAAGATAATTGATGAAGTGATCGCTGCTAACCCCGCTTCAGTGGAGGATTATCGCGCAGGCAAGGAGAGGGCTATTGGGTTTTTAGTGGGACAAGTAATGAAAGCCAGTAAAGGGCAAGCTAATCCCGGGCTGGTTAACAAGCTCTTAAAAGAGAGGCTCGGGTAAGGGAAAAAGTATACAGTATTGCTTGAGTATTTCTGTTCCAATGCCCTCTGTTATATGTTAATATGAAATATCATGTTATTTTCCGTGAGAAAGGAAGAGGTGAACAAGTTGACTAAAAAGTTAACGATAGTAGATACAACCCTTAGAGACGGGGAACAAACGGCAGGGGTAGTGTTCTCCAACCAAGAGAAGCTGCGGATCGCCCGCTTACTGGATGAACTGGGAGTTGACCAAATTGAGGCCGGGGTTCCTGTTATGGGTGGAGATGAACAGCAGGCTATTAAGGATATTGTGAAGCTGGGTTTGAAAGCAAGCATTATGGGCTGGAACCGGGCTGTAATTTCTGATATAGAGTCTTCACTAGCGTGTGGGGTGGATGCAGTGGCGATTTCCATTTCCACCTCCGATATTCACATCGAGCACAAGCTCATGACCACCCGTGGCGCGGTTATGGAACGGATGGTTAAAGCAGTAGAGTTTGCCAAGAAGCAGGGAGTGTATATTTCTGTAAATGCTGAGGACGCTTCGCGTACGGACATGGAGTATCTGATTGAATTTGCCCGCGAAGCTAAAATTGCGGGGGCAGACCGCCTGCGTTACTGTGATACAGTCGGGATTCTTGAGCCTTTCATAACTTATGAGCGAATTACGAAACTGATTGAGGCTACCGGAATCGAGGTTGAGATGCACACCCATAATGACTTTGGAATGGCGACAGCCAATGCTTTAGCAGGAGTAAGAGCAGGGGCAAGCTTTGTGGGAGTCACAGTAAACGGCTTGGGTGAGCGTGCCGGCAATGCTGCTTTGGAAGAAATCGTAATGGCCCTTAAACATCTCTTGGACGTTGATTTGAATTTTGCCACCACTCGCTTCCGCGAGGTTTCAGAATATGTCGCTCGCGCATCCGGACGGATTTTGCCTCCCGGCAAAGCCATTGTGGGCAGCAATATGTTTGCGCATGAGTCAGGAATTCATGCTGACGGAGCCTTAAAAAATCCGCTCACTTATGAAGTGTTCAAGCCTGAGGATGTGGGTCTTGAGCGTCAAATCGTGATTGGTAAGCACTCAGGGACTGCTGCGATTAAGGCTAAATTCTGGAGAGAATACGGTATCGAGATCGGGGATGCTGAGGCTGATAACCTGCTTGCCAGAGTTAGGTCGACAGCTGTGGATTTGAAGCGTTCCTTGTTCGATAAAGAGTTAATGTATATTTATGAGGATATGCTGGCCCAGCGCAACTAAGTGGGAGCGTCCATAGTAGTGAAAACAACGGGTGGAAAGAACGCCGTAGAAAGCAAGGTTTAAGGACGCAATAAATGCGGATAGAAGAGGCGGCTGGGGCCGCCTCTTTTTTCGAAAGGAGAGTTCACGTGGCAGTTAAAGTTACATTAATTCCGGGAGATGGTATTGGGCCGGAAGTTAGCGCCGCTACCAGAGAAGTAATTACAGCCAGTGGTGCGGACCTTGAGTGGGAAGTTGTGGAGGCTGGAGAAAAGTGTATCGAAAAGTATGGCACGCCGCTGCCTGACCATGTGTTAGATACAGTAAGGCGCAATAAAGTTGCGCTCAAAGGGCCGATTACCACCCCGATCGGGAAAGGTTTTCGTAGTGTTAATGTGGCTTTGCGCCAGAGTTTGCAGTTGTATGCCAATGTGCGTCCTTTGCGCAACCTGGAAAATGTCCCTTCCCGTTACAGTGGGGTTAACATGGTGGTCGTAAGGGAAAACACGGAAGACCTCTATGGCGGGGTCGAGCACCGGGTTGGCCGGGATGCGGCCGAAAGCATCAAGATCATTACGCGTGAGGCTTCGGAACGGATCGGAAGATACGCTTTTGAGCTGGCCCGCCGGGAGGGCCGTAAGAAAGTAACCATAGTGCATAAGGCCAATATCATGAAGCTTAGTGATGGCCTGTTCTTAGACAGCGTGCGCCAGGTGGCACGCGATTACCCGGATATCGAATGTGAGGACCGAATCATCGATGCGCTTTGTATGGCCTTGGTGCAGCAGCCTGAGCAGTTTGACGTGCTCGTGCTGCCTAATCTTTACGGAGATATTGTCTCAGACCTGGGGGCCGGACTTGTTGGCGGGCTGGGGGTTGCGCCGGGAGCTAATATCGGGGAAGACGGGGCCGTGTTTGAGGCAGTACATGGTAGTGCCCCTCAGATCGCCGGGAAAAATCTGGCGAATCCGGTGGCGATGATTCTATCCGGGGTGCAAATGCTTAAGTATCTAGGTTTTAATGCAGAGGCTTTCCGAGTAGAGAAGGCTGTGGATACAGTGCTTGCCGATAGAAGAAATCTTACGCCTGACCTTGGTGGCTCAGCCGGTACCAAAGAAATGGCTGCAGCCATTGTAAAGGCGCTGGAGTCTAAGCGCTAGGTTTTTTGTATAGAGGGAGGGGTTTGCGGTGTTAGCGCAAGAATACCGCCGGAAGCTAGTATCAGCGGATGAGGCTGTCAAAGCTGTTAGGAGTGGGGATTGGATTGAATTTGGTTGGGCTGCCAGCATGCCAAGGCTTTTAGATGAGGCCTTAGCCCGGCGCAAAGAAGAGTTGTGGGATGTTAAATTACGCGGTGCCGTGTTGTTTGCACCTTTGGCGGTCATTGAAGAGGACTCGAGCGCAGAGCATTTTTCCTGGAACAGCTGGCATTTTAGTGGAATTGAGCGCAAATATGCCCAAAAAGGGCTCACAAACTACATCCCGATTAAGTATTCGGAAGTGCCTCGTTATCTACGCGAGAACCTGCGTACTGATGTGGTTATGATTCAGGTTGCCCCCATGGACGAACACGGGTATTTTAACTTTGGAGTCACAGTCTCCCACTATGCCGCTGCCATAGAAAAAGCAGGCACAGTTATCGTTGAAGTCAATGAAGACATGCCGCGCGTGCACGGCGGGTATGACTATACAGTTCATCTCTCAAAAGTAGACTTCATTGTTGAAGCCGGGCATAGAGGGCTGCCGCAGCTTCCGGCAGCTACCCCTTCTGAAGTTGACCGCAGGATTGCAGAATTTATCCTGCCTGAAATTGAGGACGGAGCCTGCATCCAGTTAGGAATAGGTGGTATGCCGAGCGCACTTGGCCGCATGATTGCTCAATCTGATCTGAAAGACTTAGGAGTGCACAGTGAAATGCTTGCAGATGCCTTTGTCGAGATGTATGAGGCGGGGCGCGTAACCGGCAGACGCAAGAAGCTCGACCCAGGCCGGATCACTTGGTCGTTTGCGGCTGGGACGACGAAGCTCTATGAGTTTATGCATGACAATTCCCTGCTTGCTGCGTATCCGGTGGACTATACCAATCACCCGTGCAATGCCTCGAAAAATGACAAAGTTGTCGCAATCAACGGTGCTTTGGAAGTGGACCTGTTTGGGCAAGTCTGTTCTGAGACCATTGGCCCCACGACCATTAGCGGTTCAGGTGGACAGCTTGATTTTATTGAAGCTGCCTATTATTCTAAAGGAGGGAAGGGTTTTCTCTGTCTCCCTTCCACCTATGAAGACAAAGAGGGTAGGGTTCATTCCCGGATTAAGCCACTTATGACCTATGGCTCGGTAGTGACAGATACGCGCACAACGGTGCAGTACGTGGTCACGGAATACGGCAAAGTTAATCTTAAAGGGTTGGCAACCTGGCAACGGGCTGAAGAATTGATCTCGATCGCTCACCCTGATTTTCGCAATGAACTGATCGAAGAAGCACAAAAACTGGGTATTTGGCGCAGAAGCAGTAAAAGGTAGTATTTTTGGAGCAGTTATGAATAACAGAGTAAAATCCAATACTAAGGAAGCTGCCTTTAGCGAAAAAGACAAAAGGCAAAGAAGAGGACAAGCAGACAAGCTGCCACCGCGGCACCCGGGTTGGAACTTGTGGCAGGGCTTGTTCTTAATCCTGCTTGTAAATCTGGTTGAACTCCCTCTGGGCTGGCTGCGAGTGTCCGAGAATTTAGACACGGTGGCGGGGTTTCTTCATTTTCTCGCGGTTGGGTTTGGGGAAGGAATTATCTACTTTGGCGCAATCTTTGCGCTAATGCTGCTCTTGCGTAAGCCTTTAACGTACCTGGGTTTTGTGAAGCCACGTTGGAGTTATTGGATTTTAGGAGTAGTCGTAGGTTTTTTTCTCTTTGTTTCGATCGGACTCTTAGGAAACATCTTAATAAAGTTTCTGGGTACTCCGGCTCCCCAAAGCTTTACGGAAGCGGTTAAAGGGGTTAAGTACGGCTGGCAGTTTTACATACTCTTGCTATTAGGGGGGATAATTGCTCCTCTCAAGGAGGAGATAATTTTTCGCGGTCTTATCTACCCCCCTTTGCGCGAGGCTTATGGCCGCGGCAAGGGGATGCTTCTGACGGGCCTGTTTTTTGCAACGCTCCATTTTGACCTCGTGCGTTTTCTGCCGCTATTCATCGGGGGAGTTGTCCTAACCTGGGTTTACGAGCGCTCAGGTAGTCTGTGGCCGGCTGTCTTAGCCCATGGGACTTGGAATGTCCTAATGGCCTTGGCCTTATGGGTGCAGCGGTGAGAGAGTTTAGTTGATTAAGGTATAACGAGGAAAAGGTGGAAGACTTAATTTTGCAAGATAAAGCTTCAGTGCGGTTATTAGAATGTATTCGTCTTTCTTCATCAGGAGAGGGAGCGTGCTATGACGAGGGCCTAGTGACCTTTGTACCAGGGCTCCTTCCCGGTGAATCAGGAGAAGTCAAGGTTGTAGAGCGCAAGAAAAACTGGCAGCGCGCTGAATTATTAACCTTGGTAAAGACTGCGCCCGAACGCCAGGATGCTCCGTGCCGTGTTTTTGGGGTATGTGGCGGGTGCCAACTTCAGCACTTGGGCTATGAGCAAACACTTCAGTGGAAAGGGCGTTGGGTGGAAGATGCTCTCCGGCGGATTGGCAAGGTTCAAGTTGATGTGAGTCCGGCACTGGGGATGGAAGATCCTTGGCGTTATCGCAATAAAGTTAAGCTGCATAGGGACAGAAATGGTAAGTTCGGATACTACCAGGAGAAAAGCAAGGACACAGTAATTTTTCCTGACTGCTTGCTCATTAGCGAGGACATGAACCGGTGGGTGGGCAAAGTAGGGGAGCTTTTTGGGCAAGATTACCCGGATGTTCACACCTTGACTCTGCGCCAGAATTCGCGAGGAGAAGGGTTGCTGATCCTGGAAAACGCGGAGGCCACCGGACCTTTAGCTGACCGGTTTAGAGAAGCTGCAAGAGACTGGTTTGCCCAGGGGATAAAGGAAATCTGGGGGCTTAATCGCAGAGGGGTACCGGAACAGTGG
>DAHVVW010000046.1 GCA_027357125.1 Clostridiales bacterium | reverse complement strand
CCTTAACAAGAGAGCGCCTGAGAAGAAGATTTCTCGGGCGCTTATGTTTTGCTCAGATTAATATGGATCGCTATTCGCTTTGCTTGTTCTACTAGGGTACTTCCTTTGACAGATTTCCGCATGATAACACCTCGTTTTTGGTTGGTTTAGTTTTTACACTTAATTATACCAAAAACCTAGTGTTCATGCGGATTTTTTGTTCTTAACAAAATCTTATAAACTTCCTAAGAATGTTTACATATTTGCACGTTATAATAAAGGAAACTACTTCAGATGGAGTTTTAACTCTATCTGAAGTTAAGTTGAATTTTATCCGCAATAAAGGTGGGTATCAGAAATGGAACTGAAAATATTACTCGTAGACGATGAACCTGAAATACAGTCTCTGGTTCGCGATTATTTAGGGCGGGAGGGTTTTCGCGTCGTGACTGCCTCCGGCGGGCTTGAAGCGATGCGCCTGATCGATGCGGATGCTCCGGATTTAATCGTGCTTGATTGGATGTTGCCGGACATGAGTGGGTTGGAAATTTGCAAGACTTTGCGCAAGACTAGTTCGATTCCCATTATTATGCTTACAGCCAAGTCTGAGGAAGTGGACCGCGTGTTGGGTCTTGAAGTTGGGGCTGATGACTATATTGTTAAGCCGTTTAGCTTGCGGGAAATGCTGGCCCGTATCCGCAGCGCGCTGCGCCGTTCAGGAGTGGAAAGGATGGATGCTCCTCAAAATTTGGTGCGCGGAGAGCTGAATATTGACCCTTTAAGCCACCGGGTCTGGAAAAGGGATGAAGAGTTGCAGTTGACCCGTACGGAATTTAAGATTCTGCAGGTGCTTGCTTCCCGTCCGGGTATCGCTTATAGCCGGTTGCAGCTTTTGAGCAGAGCCATGGGGGAAGAGTATCTCAATTATGAACGCTCCATTGATACTCATATATCCAACCTGCGGAAAAAAATCGAGGACAACCCTGCCGAGCCTATTTACATTCAGACTGTGTTTGGGGTTGGGTATAGGTTTGGTGAAGTGCGGTGACGTTAAAACGCAAATTCTTAATTGCCCTGATCAGCATGGTTGTGTTTATGTCATTAGTGTTTGCGGTTATTTCCCTGACGTCACTAAATTTTCTTTTGGGACATGCCGTAAATTACGTGCAGCAAGGGTTTAATCAACAATGGAACAGCCTTTTGTCTTCTTATTATACGGAACACCGTAGTTGGGACGGGGTTCAGAATTACGTGTTGAGGTTGATGGAGGATTCCAACCGCCGTGAACTAACGGTCGAGCGCGACAGCGACAGGCTCTACGTTTTTGATGCGCAGCGGAAGGTTGTAGCGAGTTCCCGTTCGAGTGACGTGGGTAAAAGTTTAGCGGAATTGCCCCAGGCTTCCAGGCTGTCCGGGCACTTGTCTGAAGTAAAGAACGGTGAACAAACCGTGGGCTATTTTTGGCTGGACGATAAGCTGGTCGTGCGTCAGAGCAAGTTAGCCAGGTCAGTCGGCAGAACGATCATCAATTCTTTAATAATCGGGCTCGTTCTGACCACGATTCTGGCTTTAATACTGGGCATTATCCTGACAAGCCGCTTCACGGGACCCTTGCGTAATTTAACTGAGGCAGTTAAGAAAGTGGGTAAAGGGGATTTAACCACGCGGCTCAAGATCAAGGGCAAAGATGATATCGCAATGTTAAGCCATGCCTTCAATCAAATGACAGAACAACTAGCCCGTAATGAGGAAGTAAGGCGCAACATGGTGGCTGACATTGCCCACGAGCTGCGAACTCCGCTTGCGGTTATTTACGGCAAGCTTGAGTCCCTCCAGGACGGAGTTTTGGTGATGAGCCCCGAAACGCTGCTGCCCATTCAGGATGAAACCATAAGATTAACCCGCTTGGTTCAGGATTTGCAGCAATTAAGCCTGGCTGAAGCGGGGAAATTGCCGCTCCATCTTTTTACCGTTGATATTACAAGTCTTTTGGGCAAGATATTGGAACAGTTCGCCATTGAATTCGAGACGCGCCAGATTGAAGAAACTTTTGTTACAGCAAGTCCTGACCAGACTTACACCGTGGAAGCTGATGCTGACCGCTTGACTCAGGTGTTTGTCAACCTTATCGGGAATGCCTTGCTGCATACTCCCCCTGGAGGGCGGCTCACCGTCAGTGTCCGGACAGAAACAGCCCTTGCCTTGCCGGGGATTAAACCCAGGCCGGGAGTTAATGTCAGAGACATACTGACCCGCCGCAGCGGCAAGAAAAATCTGGGGCAAGACAGGACTGACAAGGAGTTTGGGCTGACGCGTGCGGATAATAAGGAATGGGTGAAAGTGAGCATCCAGGATACGGGGGTTGGAATTCCGGAAGAAGAGCGGGCCCACATTTTTGACCGTTTTTACCGGGTAGACCGGGCACGGGGGAGAGAAACAGGTGGAACAGGCCTTGGCTTAGCAATTGCTAAGGAGTTTGTGCAGGCCCATCAGGGCAGGATTGAGGTTGTGAGCAAGTTTGGGGAAGGAGCGTGTTTTACGGTTTACCTTCCTGTGAAGCAGACCGGCAATACTGCTGCTTCAAGCTATTAAGGCCACTTTGCTGCGAGTGAAAGTGGCAAAAAGTTAAATATAGGCCATAGTGAAAAGAAACTCTGGATATGATTATAAGAAAGAGGAGATTGGGACATGAAGAGAAAAAAGTGGATCATCTTGGGAGTGACCGCAGTAGTTATTGTGAGCGGCGGTTTCTGGGGTTACAGTAAGCTCACTGCCAAACCGGTGACCGCTTCCGCCATTCCTGGCAAAGCCCGTTACGGAGACGTGCAGAAAGTGATTAGCGCCACCGGTGCTGTCAAGTATCCACAGCTAATTCCCCTGTCATTTCAACAAGGAGGAAAACTAGTTGTTCTGAATGCCAAGGTGGGAGACAGAGTTACGCAAGGACAGGTCTTGGCGCAATTAGAAACAGACAGCCTGCAATTGAGTGTAACCCAAGCCCAAGCCAATCTGGCTATCGCTCAAGTTAAATTAAACCAAACTCTGGGTTCTGCTGACTCTTCTGTCTATTCCACTTTGGCCACAGCTGAGCAAAATTTGAGCCAGGCTACACAGAACCTCGCTACAGCCAGGCAGAATGCGGACCCGGCCAACTTGAACAACAAGGTAAATATAGCCAAACAGAACCTTACTCAGGCCGGAAAAGATTTAGCGGCAGCCCAACTGGCACAGGATGCCGGACAGATTCAGGGGGCTCAGGGCAAGCTTGCTCAGGCCCAGCAGGATTTAACGGCTGCGGAAAGCGCGCTTAACGGAGGGGCTGCTCAGGCTTTGGCCGCCGCTGAAGCCCAGTATAATGCGGCTCAGGCAAAGCTTAAAGAAGCTCAGGAACAGGTAAACCAGTACAAACAGGGAAAACCGTCTGCCGACATTTTGTCGGCTCAGGCCAGTGTCGCCCAGGCACAAAGCAGTTTGGCCACAGCCCAGACCAATTTGGATAATGCCATCATCAAGGCTCCTGCTGATGGGGTGATAACTTCTGTCAGTGTGGAAAACAATCAAAATGTGGATAAAACCACGATCATGACGCTGGCCGCCGACTCCGGAAATTTTCAGGTGGATGCGGTGATCGATCAGGCGGATATTGCCCAGATAAAAAGCGGACAAAAGGCGGATATTACGCTTGATACCGCTCCCAACGTGCATATCAGCGGTGCTGTGACTTCCGTCGATTTGCAGGGTACGAGCACTCAAAATGTTACAACCTATAAAGCTGAAATTCAGCTTGATCAGACTTCAGATCTCCTGCGGGCAGGCATGAATGTCAATGTTGGCATTGTCCTGGCCGAAGCGAAGAATGTCCTCACCATTCCCAGCGAAGCGGTCAGAAGGATGGGAGAGCGCACCATGGTCTTAGTACCGGGGGCAGCGCCCACTGGAACAAATGCAGGAAGCACAGGTGGGAATTCCAACAGGGGCAGCGGTCAAACTTCAGGAACCCAGAGCCAACAGAATAATCCCGGCGCTCAATCCAGATCAGGCGCAGGCGCAGGTGCAGCTGCAGCAGCAATCCCTTCAGGAATAGACGCTCATCTTGTGCCGGTGGAGATCGGGTTGGACGATGGGACGAACGCCGAAGTGAAAATCGGCTTGACTGACGGCCAAGAAATTATTATCGGAGTGCGTTCCGCAACCACCACCAACCGTTCGACTTCCGGGTTCCCGGGATCAGGCAGCAGTGGACAGAACGTAGGACAGTTTAACCGGGCCATTCAGGGAAGGTAACAAACTGCTGAAGGAGGAACGGAATTTGATCGGACTAAAAGGGATTCAGAAGGTCTATGCCACCGGGGAGATCGAGGTTGCAGCCCTGCGCGGGGTTAATCTTGAAGTAGGAGCGGGGGAGTTCGTTTCTATCATGGGCCCTTCCGGTTCCGGAAAATCCACAATGATGAACATTCTCGGCTGTCTCGATACTCCAAGCGAAGGAGAATACATCTTGGACGGAATAAATGTGGCCCGGGCTTCGAGCAACGAGCTGGCTGTCATTCGCAACCGTAAAATTGGGTTCGTGTTTCAAGGCTTCAATCTCTTGCCCAGGACCACTGCTTTGGAAAATGTGGAGTTGCCAATGCTGTACGCCGGCGTCGGGGGCAAGGAGAGAAAGCAAAAGGCGATGGAGGCTCTTAAAGCTGTGGGTCTGGGGGATAGGGTCAACCATAAACCCAAAGAACTTTCAGGCGGGCAGCAGCAGCGGGTAGCCATTGCCCGGGCTTTGGTGACCAAGCCTGCTATCATTCTGGCTGACGAACCCACCGGCAATTTGGACACGCGCTCAAGTGAGGAAGTCATGGCAATTTTTCAAGAACTTCATGCCACTGGTAACACCATTTTGATCGTCACACACGAACCGGACATCGCCCAATACACAAGGCGGATTGTGCGCTTCCGGGACGGGGAAATAGTCGGGGATGAGGAAGTCATCAATCC
The DNA here is from genome assembly GCA_027357125.1 of Clostridiales bacterium. Classification (GTDB taxonomy): domain Bacteria; phylum Bacillota; class Desulfitobacteriia; order Desulfitobacteriales; family Desulfitobacteriaceae; genus Paradesulfitobacterium. The sequence continues at coordinate 4,734 of DAHVVW010000046.1, read as the reverse complement.
GCGGCGGGCCCAGCCTCAGGAACAGGTAGTGAAAGGGGCGGTATCGTGAATTTCCTTGAATCTGTACGAGTGTCCTTGCGGGCTTTACGCGCCAATAAACTGCGCTCAATTTTAACGATGCTGGGAATTATCATCGGGGTCAGTGCGGTCATAGCCATGGTTGGCATCGCCAACGGAGCAACTGCCCAAATCACTTCCCAGATCCAGGGACTGGGCTCCAATCTTCTAATCGTTTCCCCCGGCCAAGCGAACAGCGGGGGAGTAAGGGGAGGAGCCGGTAGCGCTAATTCTTTGACGATGAATGATATTCCCAAAATCGAAGCAGTGGGTTCGGCAGTCAAAGCGGTCGCGCCATCGGCTGGACGGAATGCGCAGGTCGTCTATGGCCCGGGCAACACTTCAACGACTGTGACCGGGACGACCGCAGAGTATGCCGCTATTCGCAGCGTCAGTACGGAACGGGGGAGATTTTTAACCCAAGCAGACGTAGATCAGTACGCCAGGGTCGCTGTGGTCGGCCCCACGGTGGTTCAGAATCTCATGGGCTCACCTGATGCAGATATTGTGGGCAAGATTGTCAAACTTAACAATGTGCCTTTTCAGGTGATTGGGGTCACGGCCAGCCAGGGTTCTTCCGGCTTCCAGAACAATGATGATATGATTTTTGTCCCGATAACGACGGCGCAAGCGCGTCTGATCGGAAATAAGTATGTGCGCCAGATTTTTATCGAGGCTGCGTCTGCGGATTTGATGCAGACTGCTCAAGATGAAGTCACGATGGCTTTAAGACGGGCACACACGATTCAGGCCGGGCAGCCGGACGATTTTTCCATCATGAATCAGGCTGAGGTTCTCCAGACCATGCAGGGTGTTACCCAGACCATGACCATGCTCTTAGGAGGGATTGCAGCCATTTCCCTTTTGGTTGGTGGAATCGGGATTATGAATATCATGCTCGTGTCTGTGACCGAGCGCACACGGGAAATAGGCATCCGCAAAGCCATCGGGGCCAAAGGGCGTGACATTTTAATGCAGTTTCTGATTGAAGCGGTGGTCTTGAGCATTCTGGGAGGGGGGATAGGTATCATCCTTGGTTGGGGCGGCTCCAAGCTGATCGGAAAAATCCTCAATATGGCGGCCAGTGTCTCAGCCTCTTCAGTCCTAATGGCCTTTGCCTTCTCGGCGGCCATTGGGATCGTGTTCGGCGTGTTTCCGGCCAGGAAAGCCGCCGGGATGGATCCGATCGATGCTTTAAGGTACGAGTAAAAAAAAGATACAAAGAGAGGGGATTTTCCCGGTGAATCATAAGAAAAAGAGAATAATGACTTTATTCATTTCCACACTAATTTTAGCTTTGCTGCTTAGTCCCCAGCTAGCTTTGGCCGTTAACCCTCCTCCACTGAGCTACCTTGCCTTTCAGTCCGCTTCCGACCAGACTCTGATCGTGGGGGATAACAACACGATTCATGTTATTTTATACGATGACAATAGTGCTCTCTTTTCCGGAAGTGTCACAGCCTATATTTCAGATGCGGATGGCAAAGTGACTTATTATTCAATTGGCGGTTCAAATGGCAATTACACCGTATCCAATGTTGTCCTGGATAAAACAGGAGATTACAGCCTGGTTATTTACGACGGGAACGGGGGGGACGCGAGCGGGACGATTACGGTCGTTAACGCCAGTGTTTCTGCGACAGGTTCCTTAGTCCTAAACTCCAAGCAAACGGTCACGGTCAAGCTGACTGACCCGGACGGGAATCCCTTGGGAAGGAAGTCAGTTACAGTTGACGGAACGGAAGTGGGGGGCAATTCTGCACCATATACTACACTCTACGATGGTACATTTAACTTTTCGATGACTCCGTCTAAAATGGGAAATGTAAACATACTTTATGGCGGACATGTGGTGTTAAGTCTGGCGGTAGAACCCGCTTATAAAAACGGTGGTCGCATCGGGAGTTATGCCGCGGACAATGTGGCGCTTTCAGTTGAGATCGCGCACAAGGGCTGGACAAGTGCCAATACCGTAATTATTACCAGGGATGATTTGGTTGCGGATGCGATGGTGGCTGTGCCACTGTCGAAGAAATTCGATGCCCCTATCCTGATGACCCCGACAGGCTCGTTGGACTCCAGGGTTATGGGCGAGATTAGTACGCTTGGTGCCAGAACGGTCCTGATTATCGGCGGTACCGGGGCTCTATCCGAGGATGTGGAGAAAAGCCTGGCAGCTCGGGACCTTAGGGTTATACGGATTGCCGGTGCCGATCGCACTGAGACGGCGTCCCAGGTCGCCTCTTGGGTTGGTTCACCGGGAACGGTTTTTCTTGCGAACGCCTATGCAGAGCCGGATGCCTTGGCCGCCAGCGCGTTTGCGGCTGCCAAGGGAATTCCGATTCTGTTGACTGAAGGAGATGTGCTGTCCTCTGCAGCTCAGGAAAGGCTGGCCGCGTTAAAACCTTCGGAAGTGGTCATTCTGGGTGGGACTGGGGTGGTCAGCCAGAGTGTAGAGGATACCCTCAGCCAGACTTACACTGTCAGGCGCCTGGGCGGCCAGGATCGCTATGAGACGGAACAACTGATTTTCCAAGAGTATTTTAATATCCAAACTCCCCAAAGCTCACTGTATTTCACTTCCGCCTTAGTGACAACTGCGGATGTTGGCGGCGGCAAACCGTTTGCAGATGCCTTGCCAACTGCGGCCCTGGCTGCAAAGACGGGAGGCTTTATCGTGGCGGTACCGTCTAAAAACCTCCCTTCAACGATTAGTACATTTCTGCTATACAATAAAGGATATATCTCAACCTCAACTATCATAGGAAATACTTCGGCTGTCAGTTATGACCTCGAACAACAACTGCAAAAGCTGTTGGCTCATTAATACCCATTCATTCTTTAAGGATTGTTTGTGAAGGCTGCCGCTGCCAGGAATGACAGGCGGCAGCTTTTATTTTACCAGTCAGAAAGTATAACTTTCGGGTGGCATCAGTGCAACTAGGCAGCCGCCTTCGCTAAGGCTTGGCGCCAGCCAAGTTTTCTTTATCCGAATAGCATTTATTAAAAACTTCAAACACTTCTGTCAGTTTCCCCTCTTGCATCTGCTGTATTCAATGATATAATTTGAGCATGATTATACCCATACGGGGTATATGGTATGAGCTGATTAATAATATAAGGGGGAAAGCGAAAAGATGCCTATTCTAAAGTTCGTGAGCAAAAATCTGACTAAGCTTATTTTTACGGTCATGATTCTGGGCGTGGCCAACAGCTATTTCTTTGGCGGAATTCCATTTAACATCGTAATTTGCGCCTCGGCTTCATTTTTAATGATTTATCCGATGTTTATTAACCTTAAGATTGGCGATGTGGTGGAAATTAAAAACTACAAAAGGCCGGTCATCACCAGCCTGATTATTAATTTTATCTTGTCGCCGCTCTATGCCTATATTCTAGGCAAGATTTTCCTAGCAAACGAGCCGTACATGGCTTTAGGCCTGATCCTAATTTCTCTGATTCCGACCAGTGGTATGACAGCGACCTGGACCGAGCTGGCTAAAGGAAATCTTAAAGTTGCTTTATCCATCATCGCCACTAGTTTAGTTGTTGTTATAATAGCCTTGCCGTTTATGCTCCCGGTATTTGCCGGAGGGCTTTTAAGCGCCGGTCCGCTCTTTATTCTGATGCGCGTGCTCTTTGTTATTGCCATTCCCTTGGTGTTGGGGGATATCACCCGGCGCATGATTATCAAGCGCAAAGGGCAGCCGTACTACAAGGGTCTTAAACCGATGTTCTCCGGACTCAGCTCAACTGGCCTTTTGTTCGTGCTCTTCTTGATTATGTCTCTGAACACTAATGCAATGCTGATCTCCAATCCGCTGTTGCTGGTTAAAGGGATCATCCCTCTACTTTTCTACTACGTCCTGATGTTTGGCACCAGCACGTTGCTCAGCCGCGGCATGGATTACCCGGTCGGTATTGCCGTAGTTTACGGCACCTCAGTCCGCTACCTCGCTCTGGCCTTGGGCATTGCAGTACCGCTTCTCGGCAGCGGGCATGAAGGAAGCATGGTCGTATTCTTGGTAGCGCTAGCCTTCTTTGTGCAAGTTCCGTTCTCATCCCTTTACTCGAAGTTCGTTGTCGCCCGCCGCTCTCAGGCAGTCAGTCCGAAGGCTATTTAAGTCTAACATCAGTCTAACAAGAATTGCTAAGGCTCTACATATTGTTTATAATTAGTTTATATTGGTTGTGATAAGAGTGTAGGAGCGAATGGTGTGGTAATTCGGCGCAAAGATTTTTTAATCGTCAGTAAGGATATTTTACCCGAGGCTATTCTCAAGACTGCCCGGGCTAAAGAGCTTTTGGCCAAAGGGGACGTGGCGACGGTCAATGATGCCGTTGAAAGTGTCGGGCTTAGCCGTAGCGCTTACTATAAATACAAAGACGGGGTTTTTCCGTTTTATGAAGCCAGCCGCGAAAAAATCATCACCGTCTCCCTGATCTTAGAGAACAGAGCCGGAATATTATCTCATGTCTTGAACTTTGTCGCATCACTGAAAGGAAATATCCTGACGATTAATCAGGGGATTCCCTTGCAAGGGATTGCTGCTGTTTCCATCTCAATCGAGACAGCAGGGATGGCTGATACGCCGGAAAACCTTTTAGGAGGGCTGGGAGCGTTAGACGGCGTGCGCAAGATCGAAGTCGTTGGACAGACAGAGCTGAAGCACTAAA
>DAHVVW010000045.1 GCA_027357125.1 Clostridiales bacterium | reverse complement strand
AACGCTCCTGTCATTATCCAGGCTAGTCAGGGGGCAATCAAATACGCGGGGATCGAATATATCACGGCTCTGACGAAGCTCGCAGCTGAGAATGCTGCTGTTCCCGTAGCCCTTCATCTTGATCACGGCACCAGTTTTAATCAGGTCATGCAGTGCATACGCAATGGTTTTAGTTCAGTCATGATTGATGGCTCCAAACTAACACTTGACGAAAATATTGCACTCACCAACAAAGTAATTGAAGCCGCCCGACCGCTTGGAATTTCGGTTGAGGCTGAACTCGGCAAAATTGGCGGTACGGAAGATGACATCAGCGTCGATGAGCGGGATGCTTTCTTCACTAACCCGGAGGAGGCAGAAAAGTTTGTGAAAGCTACCGGGGTTGACTCGCTGGCAGTGGCAATCGGCACGGCTCACGGCCAGTACAAAGGAACCCCGAAACTGGACTTTGAGCGGTTGCAGAAGATTAAAGCGCGTGTTAGTATTCCAATCGTCCTTCACGGTTCCTCCGGGGTCCCGGACGAGGCGATTAAAGAAGCAATCTCCTTGGGAGTGCGCAAGGTTAATATTGACACGAACATCCGAGAGGCCTTTGTCTTAGCGGCCCGCCAAGTACTTAACGATAATCCTAAGGAAATTGACCCGCGCAAAATGCTCGGGCCGGCAAGGGAAGCTGCTACAGCAATCATCCGGGATAAAATCCGGGTTTTCGGCAGTAATGGCAAAGCATAATTTGCGGCTGCCCGAAATAAAATAAAGAAAGCTTACTTCAGATGGAGTTTTAACACCATCTGAAGTAGTTTTCTTTATGGACGGTGACTCTCCGAGCAAGTTAAAGTATTAATGGCGCTTAGCTTAGGACAAATCGGAAGATTGAATAAAAGATATGATATAGGGGTGAATGAAGTGGAGTTTTTCTTAGATTCCGCCAACCTTGAGGAAATTACCCAGGCCTGGAATATGGGTGTTATCGCCGGATTGACAACCAACCCAACCCTGGTGGCGAAAGAAGGCAAAGATTTTCACACTCTTTTGCACACGATCACCGGTATAGTTGACGGTCCTATCAGTGCTGAAGTTATAGCTCTGGATCATGAGGGCATGCTTGGAGAAGCCCGGGTTCTGGCCGGGATAAATCCCAATATCGTAGTCAAAATCCCGATGACCGAGGCAGGACTACGCACAGTAAAAGTTTTGGCCGAGGAAGGTATTAAGACCAATGTCACCCTGGTATTTACTCCGGTGCAGGCTCTGCTCGCAGCTAGGGCTGGGGCGGCATATGTCAGTCCATTCTTAGGGCGGCTGGACGATATCGGAGAAAACGGGCTTAAAGTGGTAGAGGAGATTTGCGACATCTTTGTTGTCCATGATATTGAAACTAAAGTGATCGCCGCCAGCATCCGCAACCCTTATCATGTGCTGGAGGCAGCTAAGCTCGGCTCACATTATGCAACGATCCCTTTCAGTGTCTTACGCCAGCTGTTCAAGCATCCCCTGACTGAGGCCGGCATTCAGAGGTTCCTTGATGACTGGAAGAAGCTTGAAGCCTAACCCCCAGTCAAAGTCATTGCAATGACCGATTTGGTATGGCAGAATAGGTCATGGACAAGAAAATATGACATAGAATTATGATAAGAAAATATTAGGGGGCGGGGACTTGGAAAGAGAGTTAACGATGGAATTTGCCCGGGTAACAGAGGCGGCTGCCTTGGCTTCGGCCCGCTGGGTTGGACGCGGAAATAAGGATGCTGCGGATGATGCTGCGGTTGAGGCCATGCGCGCTGTCTTTGATACCATTCATATGCACGGAACCGTGGTTATCGGAGAAGGGGAAATGGATGAGGCTCCGATGCTTTACATCGGAGAAAAGGTGGGAGCAGGAGACGGGCGTGAGTTGGATGTGGCTGTTGATCCTTTAGAAGGGACCAATATTGTGGCCAAGGGCTTGACGGGTGCAATTGCGGTTGTTGCTATTGCGAAAAAGGGAGTGCTTTTGCACGCCCCGGACATGTACATGGATAAGATTGCTGTCGGACCACTGGCAGCTGGGCGTATTCACCTTGATGCTCCTGTGCAGGAAAATCTCAATCATGTTGCCCAGGCTTTAGATAAGAGTATGGATGATCTGACGGTTGTAATTCTCGATCGACCGCGCCACGCCAAGCTGATTTCCGATGTCCGTGCCTGTGGCGCAAGGATCCGCCTGATCAGTGACGGAGATGTCTCCCCGGCTGTAGCCTGTGCGTTCGAGGGTACCGGGGTTGATATTATGATGGGAATTGGCGGAGCCCCCGAAGGAGTGCTTGCCGCCGGTGCCCTGCGCTGTCTGGGCGGAGAAATGCAAGGCAGGCTTTGGCCGGAAAACGAGTCTGATGTTGCCCGGGCCCAAGCCTTAGGGATTAAAGATGTATCCAAATTGTTGACAATGGATGATTTAGTGGCCAGTGATGATGTGTTTTTTGCTGCGACCGGAATTACGGAAGGGCATCTTCTGCGCGGAGTGACTTTCACGGCTGAAGGGGCGCTCACGCATACTGTAGTCATGCGTGGAAAGTCAGGAACGGTGCGCTTTATTGAGGCACGCCACCGGTTTGACAAGAAACCCAAGAACATGATGAAAGGTGCAGTGAATTTCTAGGAGTGTATAGATTCAAGTAGGCTCGGAGAGAATACAGGAGATTGCCTTCCTTAAATTAATGATCTGAGGTGGTATTTCTTCTTTATGAATACTGAGCGAAGGCGGCGCATATGGGAAAGAGGCGCCGCTTTCATACTGATGCCGGTTTTCGCCTTAATTGCGCTTGGGTTGATGCTGTCACTGGCCAAACCGGGATATTCGCAAACTTCAGCAGGCCCTGATGTAAGTTTTTCCATAGTCACAGTTGACTCGCCGAGGGAACTCCCGCTTCTGGCTGAGCGCTACCACACTACAGCGGAGCAAATCTTGCGCGAAAACCCTAGGGTCAAAATGATCCGGCCAGGAACGAATCTTACTATTAAAGAAAATTACCTTGAACAGGAGGTCTCGCGCGGTTCTACCAGCAGTTGGGTCTGGCCTTTGTCAGGCCCGGTGTCATCTGCGTACGGACAACGCGAAGGGGATTTTCATCACGGGCTCGATATCGCAGTTCCGCCAGGAATAACAGTAAGGGCGGCCCGCCCGGGGCGCGTAAGCAAAGCCGGACGCTTCCCTATTTATGGACTGACAGTTCTGGTTGACCACGGCAACGGAGTCCAAACATTATATGCTCACAACAGCAAGCTTAAGGTTAAGGTCGGGGATTCGGTGGAAAAAGGGGAAGGCATCGCAGTTTCCGGTAATACCGGAAAAACCACCGGTCCCCACCTTCACTTTGAAGTGAGGCTGTCCGGGCAAACCATAGACCCATTGAAAGTACTTCCAAAACAACTTCTTGCAAGTGCAGTGTCCAACTAAAGAAATTGCTGGCACTTGACCTTTCCCCATTCTCTGTGCTAAAATATTTAAAGTTGATCCGGAGAAAGTGGGTGAAAAACATGAAGGAAAACACTCATCCGAAGTACGAGCAAACCACCATTACTTGTGCATGCGGAGAAGTAATTCATACAGGAAGTACCAGGAAAGACATTAAGGTGGAAATTTGTTCTAAATGCCATCCTTTCTATACAGGTGTCCAACGTTTTGTTGATGCCGGCGGTCGAGTTGACCGGTTCAAAAAGAAATACGGAATGCAATAACAACGGCCTGCGGTCGTTGCTTAAGAAAAAAGCAGAGCGCCAGATCTGCTTTTTTCTTAACTATGAGCTGATAAAGGAGCGAGTGGATTGGGCAGACCGGTACAATATGGGGGCCAGGCAGTCATTGAAGGTGTAATGATGCGCGGTCCGCGGGAAAGTGCGATTGCCTTAAGGCTTCCGAACGGTGAGATTGAAGTTACGCGACAGCCAATCCGCGCCTGGGCTACGCGCCCGCTGCTTAAACTTCCTATTATACGGGGATTTGTAGCCTTGCTTGAATCCCTGGTGGTTGGAACGAAGGCACTCACTTATTCCGCCAACCGCGCTGTGGGGGAAGAAGAGGGAGAAGAACTTGGTTTCGGGGAAATGGCCTTAACGATAGCGATTGCTTTGGGGTTAGGGTTGTTATTGTTTGTGGGGCTGCCGACAGGGGCTGCCCACTTGCTGCAAGGGAAAGTTCAGGGAGTGGTGTGGCAGAACTTGCTGGAGGGTTTTATCCGGCTTGTTGTTTTTTTTATCTATATTATAGCTATTTCGCGTTTATCCGATATCCAGCGAGTTTTTCAGTATCATGGGGCTGAGCACAAGGCAATCTACACGTATGAGGCCGGAGAGGAATTGAACGTCGAGAATGCGCGCAAGTTTTCGACCCTTCATCCCCGCTGCGGCACTAGTTTTCTGCTCCTTGTGGTTGTCGTCAGCATTTTTGTGTTCGCCTTTTTGGGCCTTCATCCTTTATGGTGGCGGTTCCTTTCCCGTATCTTGCTTATGCCTTTAGTTGCCGGCATCGCGTATGAATTGCTCAAGTTTACTGCCCGCCATTTGGAAGTGCCTTGGCTGCGCTGGCTTATTGTCCCTGGCCTCATGCTGCAGCGGCTGACCACGAAAGAGCCGGATGACAGCCAGATTGAAGTCGCTTTAACAGCACTGGGCAAGGTGCTGGAATCCGGCCAGGAGTTGACGTAAAGATTCGAGGTGTTATTAGAAAATGTTAGACAGACTTATGGAAATCGAGAAAAGATATGATGAACTGAGTAATCTGCTGAGCAGCCCGGAGATTTTGGCCGATCAAAGCGAGTGGCAAAGATATGCCAAAGCGCAGGCTGGTTTTACGGAAATTGTCGATAATTATCGCGAGTATAAAGAGGTTGTGAGACAGAAGGAAGACACTGAAGCCCTGCTTCGAGATAAGCCTGATCCGGAATTTCGCGAACTCGCCGAACTTGAGCTTGAAGAATTGACCGCACGGGCTGAGGAATTGGAACAGCGTCTGAAAGTCCTCCTGCTGCCCAGGGATCCTAACGATGATAAGAATGTCATCATCGAGATCAGGGCCGGAGCCGGCGGAGAGGAAGCCGCCCTGTTCGCCGGAGATCTCTTCAAGATGTATACTCGTTACGCTGAACGACAAGGTTGGAAAACTGAACTTTTAAGTGCCAGTTACACTGATATCGGCGGTTTCAAGGAGATCATCGTTTTAGTGGCAGGGCAAGGAGCCTACAGTAAGCTGAAATTTGAAAGCGGTGTTCACCGTGTGCAACGGATTCCGGTCACGGAATCCGGGGGCAGGATTCATACGTCCACGGCCACAGTGGCTGTGCTGCCGGAGGCGGACGAGGTTGAAGTAGACATCAATCCCAATGATGTGCGCATAGATATCTTTTGTTCAAGCGGGCCTGGAGGGCAGTCTGTAAACACGACGCAATCTGCGGTCCGGGTTACGCACCTGCCTACCGGGATTGTAGTATCCTGTCAGGATGAGAAGTCCCAGCATAAGAACAAGGATAAGGCGATGCGGGTCCTGCGCGCGCGCCTTTTGGAAAAGGTGCAAGAGGAAAAAATGGGGGAACTCGCTTCGGAACGGAAAAGTCAAGTAGGGACAGGGGATCGCAGTGAGCGCATCCGCACGTATAATTTTCCGCAGGGACGGGTCTCAGACCACCGCATCGGCTTAACTTTGCACAGGCTTGAGACCATTTTGCTGGGAGACCTTGATGAAATCATTGACGCCCTGATCACGTTTGATCAAGCTGAGCGCATGAAGGCTGAAGTTGGATGAAAACGTTGGAGCTGGTCCGCTGGGGAGAAAGCAGGCTCAAGGATGCCCGGGTGGACAATGCCCGTCTTGATGCAGATCTCTTGCTAGGGTTTGTTTTAGGCTGGAGGCGCGAAGGCCTGTATGTGGAGCGGGAAACTGAGCTTGAGCCTGTGCAGGTGGCAGAGTACCGGGAACTGATCAGGCGGCGCGCCGCGCGTGTGCCGCTTCAGTACCTGTTAAGACGCCAGGAGTTCATGGGGTTGGAGTTCTATGTTGATCAACGGGTGCTCATTCCTCGGGCGGACAGTGAGATTTTAGTTGAAAAGCTTATTGAACAAGTTAAAAAAGGGCTGGTTGAGGAGCGAGGGCTGGCTGCTGAAGAGGAGTTCTCCCGGACGCTTAAGATTATTGATGTTGCAACCGGAAGTGGAGCTTTGGCTCTCTCCTTGGCGCATTTTTTGCCCCAAGCCCAAGTGGTGGGGGTTGACATCTCCGCCCAAGCGCTGGACGTGGCTCGTTTTAACGCCGAACGTCTCGGTCTTATGGTGGAGTGGCGTGAAGGAGATTTCCTTGAGCCGGCGGCAGGGGAAAAATGGGACTGGATCGTAACGAATCCCCCTTATCTTTCTCCTGAAGCTTATGCCGCGTGTGAAGCGGAGATTTTAGCTGAACCCGTGCTCGCCTTCCTGGGAGGGGAGGACGGTCTTGATTTTTATCGCCGCCTCGCGCGGGAGGGAGCAGAGTTGTTGGCCCAAGATGGGAAAATGATTATGGAAATAGGGTGGGACCAGGCTGCAGCCGTCACGGACATTTTGCGTAAGCACGGTTTTGCGACGGAAGTATATCAGGATCTGGCCGGGCGTGACCGGGCAGTGTTAGCAGAGGAGCAAGCATGGAAACAAAACGGGCATACATAAACATGGAAGATCCAGACCCGGAGGCTTTGAAAGAAGCGGCGGCGCTCCTGCGCTCCGGGGAAATTGTAGCGTTCCCCACGGAAACAGTTTATGGTCTAGGGGCTAATGCTCTCAATGCAGAGGCGTGTGCCCGTATTTTTGAAGTGAAAGGCAGACCCCAGGACAATCCGCTCATTGTGCATGTCAACAGCCGGATGATGGCAGACAAGCTAGTTGCACGCTGGACGGAAGCGGCCGAAATCTGTGCCAGAACTTTGTGGCCGGGGCCGCTTACGCTTATCCTGCCCAAAAACGACTTCGTGCCGGACAGGGTTACAGCCGGGCTGGATACCGTGGCTATCCGCATGCCGGATCACCCTGTGGCTCTGGCTTTGATCGAGGAAAGCGGACTCCCTCTGGCCGCCCCCAGCGCTAATTTGTCCGGCAGGCCCAGCCCTACCACTGGGTCGCACGTGTGGGAGGATATGCGCGGTCGTATTCCGCTAATCTTGGACGCAGGGAGCTGTGAAGTGGGCTTGGAATCCACTGTTTTAGATGTGAGCGGGGAAGTCCCGGTTATTTTGCGCCCAGGCGGACTCGCCAGGGAGGAGCTAGAAAAAGTGCTGGGGCCGGTGGAGCTTGACCATCCGAGCGCGAGTTCCGTTCCCCGTTCTCCGGGATTAAAGTACAGGCATTATGCGCCGCGCGGAGAAATGTACGTCGTGGTCGGGGCGCGGGAAAAAGTGCTTGACCGCATTAGCCAAGAGATTAAAAAAGGGCATTATCAACATAAGAAAATAGGAATTCTGTGTACCTTGGAAAGTGCACCCCATATACAAACAGAACAACCTGACCTCCTTTATGTCCTGGGTTCGCAGGCCCGGCCGCGCGAGGTCGCTGCCAGCCTGTTTGCCGGGCTTAGGCTCTGTGATCAACGGGGGATTGAATTGGTCTTGGCCGAGGGGTTTGAGGAAGGGGGTTTGGGGCTAGCTATTATGAACAGGCTGGAAAAAGCTTCAGGCCATAAGACATTATACGTGTGACCCTAAAGGATTGGGGCTGGGCATCGAACACGCACCTGCGGGCATATAAAATACAGGGGGGTGCGCGCATTGAACCTTGCTTGGGTTTTGGCAGTTTCGGTTGCTCTGGGTGCAGATGCTTTTTCTCTGGCTATAGCCATTGGGTTAGTGGGTATACCCAAACGCCTTATACTACGCTTGTCTTTCCTGGTTGCGTTCTTTCATGTCTTGATGCCATTGGCTGGGCTCTTGGCGGGGCAAACCTTGGGGCTGTTTCTGGGCAGGCTGGCCCAAACTCTGGGGGCGCTAGTCCTGTTAGGCTTAGGCGGGAAGATGGTCTATAATGTTTATAGGCCAGCAAAGGAAAGCCTGCCCTTTGGGGAAGCGCGCAGACTTTTGCAGCCAAGAGGTATGCCGTCGGGGGTATCCCTTAGTGGATATGGGATCTATGCTCTGGTGTTCAGCGTGAGCCTTGATGCGCTTAGCGTCGGCTTTTCTCTCGGGACTCTCGGCAGTGCCATCGGCGGGACCGTTTTGATTATGGGAACAGTGGCCGGACTAATGACCGGAACCGGGCTTATCTTAGGCCGCTTTCTGGGCAAGCGGGCCGGGGAAAGAGCCGAACTTTTAGGTGGTTTAGCCCTGCTTCTCATAGGAGTACAGCTGTTTTTTTAGGACGTATAAATTAAAGTTTATCAGGGTGAGGTGTCAGGGATGAAACTCCTTTTTGTCTGCACGGGCAACACCTGCCGTAGCCCCATGGCTGCGGCTTTGGCCAAGCAGATTTTTGGTGGGCACACGGAAATTAGCTCGGCAGGCACAGACGCCTGGGAGGACTCGGCGGCCAGTTCAGAGGCTGTTGCAGTTCTGCGGGAACGGGGGCTTGATTTGACCGGGCACTGCTCAAGCAGAGTGAGCAGGGAGCTGATAGCCGGGGCTGATTGGGTAATTCCTATGACTAAAGCCCATGAGCTGAGGCTCAAAGCTCTGTTCCCGGAATATAGACGTAAGATTGTGCGTCTGGGGGAGTGGAGCGAACGCCCAAGAGATGTGCAGGACCCTTGGGGGCGTTCTCTTGAGGAATACCGAATTTGTGCAGCTGAGATTGAGGAATTGCTCTTTGATATGCGCCATGGACTTGATAAGCTCAGCGATGGGGACAAGCCTTAAACTAAATAGCGTTTGGGAGGTGTAGCTCTTTGAAAGTTGCCTTAGGAGCAGATCACGGGGGTTATGAATTAAAAGAGGAGATTAAGACTTATGTGCAGGGACAGGGAATTGAAGTTCTGGACCTGGGCACACATTCGACTGAATCAGTGGATTATCCGCGCTATGGGTTTGCTGTGGGAGACGCAATCCGCAGTGGGAAAGCGAATTTAGGGATAATCGTCTGCGGGACAGGCCTGGGAATTTCGATGGCGGCCAACAAGGTCCCTGGGATCAGGGCTGCTGTCTGTACCGAAACCTATTCGGCCAGAATGGCACGCGAACATAATAATGCCAATGTCCTTGCCCTGGGCGGGAGAGTGACTGGGGTAGGGCTGGCTCTGGACATCGTAGACATTTTCCTGAAGACTGAATTTGCAGGGGGACGCCATGCACATCGGGTAGACCTAATTACAGCGGTTGAACGGGGAGAAGTTATCTAGGAGGAGGGGGTTCGTATGCCGGAGGAACTCTATATGGCGCCCGCTGAGAATGGGCAGAGAGAAAAAAATGATAGGAGCGAAATCAATGGATTACATAAGGAAGTGGGTACAGGAGCAAGATCCTGAAGTTGCCCAAGCGATTGCGCAGGAAGAAAACCGCCAGAGGAACAAAATTGAGCTTATTGCTTCGGAAAACTTTGTCAGCAGAGCGGTGATGGCAGCTCAGGGTTCCGTACTTACCAATAAGTATGCGGAAGGATACCCTGGCAAACGTTACTACGGTGGCTGCGAATATGTGGATGTGGTGGAGGACTTAGCCAGGAACAGAATTAAGGAACTCTTTGGTGCCGAGCATGCCAATGTTCAGCCCCATTCCGGGGCTCAGGCCAATA
>DAHVVW010000044.1 GCA_027357125.1 Clostridiales bacterium | reverse complement strand
ACCATAACCTGTAATTATGACGGAGTTAAAAAGCACTCGACGCGGATTGGGGATAATGCCTTTATTGGCAGCAATACTAGCTTAGTCGCTCCTCTCGAAATTGGAGCAAGGGCCATGACCGGGGCAGGGTCAACCGTTACGAAAGATGTCCCTGATGATGCCTTGGTTGTAGAACGCAGTCAGCAGGTTGTGAAGGAAAACAGGCAGGACCGAAGGAAAAAGTAGGGGGATAAAAAACAAATGGCAGCGAAAGAGTTGAAGATATTCTGTGGGAATGCCAACCGTGAACTGACCGAGGAAATAGGGGAGTATCTGGGCATCCCGCTAGGGGAAGCCAGAGTCAGCCACTTCCGCGACGGGGAAATAGCGATCCAGATTAATGAAAGTGTACGCGGGGCAGATGTTTTTGTCATCCAGCCCACGTGCAATCCGGCCAATGATAATATTATGGAATTATTAATTTTAATTGACGGCTTAAGAAGAGCTTCAGCCCGCCGGATTACCGCTGTCATGCCTTATTACGGGTATGCCCGCCAGGAGCGCAAAGCGAGGGCGCGCGACCCGATCACGGCGAAGCTAATGGCTAACCTGATTACCACAGCAGGTGCAGACCGGGTTGTGACGATGGACCTTCATGCCCCGGCAATTCAGGGCTTCTTCGACATACCGGTGGATCATCTTTTGGGAGTGCCGATTTTGGCTGAGTATTTCCGGCAAAAAGAGTTAACTGATATTTGTGTGGTGTCCCCTGACTTGGGGGGAGTTACCCGGGCGCGTAATTTTGCGGAGCGGATCGGAGCGTCCATTGCCATCATTGACAAGAGACGCCCTGAACCCAACGTTTCCGAAATCATGCATGTGATTGGCGACCTGGAAGGGAAAACGGTGGTCATGATTGACGACATTATCGACACTGCCGGCACGATTACGCAAGGAGCACAGGCTCTTTTAGAGCGCGGTGCTAAAGAAGTGTATGCGTCCTGCACCCACCCAGTCTTGTCCGCACCGGCGATTGAGCGCTTAGAAAAATCCGTACTGAAAGAGGTCGTGGTCACGAATACCATTCCGCTGACCCCGGAAAAGAAAATAGCGCGGATTAAGGTTCTGTCAGTGGCTCCTCTGCTCGGAGAGGCAATGGTGAGGATTCATGAGGATTTGTCTGTGAGCAAGCTCTTTAGCTAATTAGACTTCTTTAACGTCCTTTTGCTCTGGAGCTTCTGATGCAAGGTTGGTATCTGCCCCGCTGATAGGGGAATCTGCGGCAGTTATTTGTTCAGCAGGTATATCCTCGGCCAAAATATCCTCAGCTGCCGGCTCGGTAGTGTCCACGAGACTGGCCACTTTTTCTTGCTTGTCTTTCTTGAAATATTGGCTTACGTTTTGGGTGGTCTCGGAGGCGAAGTGGGAAGTGGTGTGAATAATGTTTTTGAACGTATCACTCAGCCCCTTGTCTGAAACCATCAGGACGGTTTCGCTCCCTTTGTGAGCAACGATGACATCGTGGCCGATGGTCACGAGCTGATCGGCTTGCAGCCGGGCTTTACCGGTAAGGAAGCCTTCAATTTTGCCGCCGGAAATTTCGATTTCTTTGACTTTGCCGGTTTCAGGCTCAATGAAGTATTCGTCGGCGGTGCCCAAGACTTTGCCGCTCTCCGTGACTACTCTGGTGCCAATGATGCTTAGTTTTTCTTTAAGCAGATTAAGAATTTCCGGGAGATTGGCCGGTTTTTCCACCTGGCTGCTCTTGTCAATGGTGATCGCGTCATCCCCGACACTTACAACTTTGCTGTAAGGGATGATGCGCTGGTCCTTGAAAAAGCCTTTGGGGTCTATGACCAGGGCTGCCAGAGATTTGGTCCGGGGATCAAGGATAAGGCTCTTGACATATCCTATGTGTTGTCCCTCGTGTAGAGTAATGATCGGAAGGGAAAGGAATTTGCGGCTAGGCTTCACGATTTTCGCCCCCTTTAGACTTGATTGGTATCTTATAACCATATATACTCTGTCCTTGGCAACTTATGCCCGGTACGTTTGGTTGGAGGATTCACGATGAAAATTATTGCAGGTCTGGGTAATCCGGGCGGGGAATATGCTGGAACCCGCCATAATGTGGGCTTTATGCTGGCTGACTTTCTGGCTGAGGAGGCGAACTTAAGTTTTAGGCCCAAATTCCAGGGGTTGGCGACCGAAGGGAATATTGAGGGGGAGCGTTTTATCCTGCTGAAACCTCAGACCTTTATGAATTTAAGCGGGCGGGCGCTTAGGGAAGCTGCAGGGTTTTATAAGGTGGCCGCCCAGGATGTCCTGCTCGTCCATGATGACATGGACTTGTCTCTGGGCAAGATGCGTCTGCGCTCCCAAGGAGGTGCCGGGGGGCATAACGGGGTGCGTTCTGTTATCGGGGAATTAGGGACAGAAGATTTTTGGCGCCTGAAAATCGGAGTGGGTCGGCCGCCTGAACAGTGGGACCCTGCGCGCTATGTGCTTTCCCCTTTTAGCAAAGAAGAAATCCCCGTGCTCAAGGAAACTCTGAAGCGCGCTCACCAAGCGCTTCTTCTCTGGCTTAAAGGGGACGGGGTCAAGGCAATGAACTTATATAATTAATAGGCGTGAGGTATAGCCTTCATAACCTGCGGAAAACCTACGGTTAGGGAGGTGTTTGCCAGTGCTTATGCTTAAAGTGTGCCATGCCTGTGACAGTATTTTGGGAGAGATCGAGCTGAATGACTTGACCGGGGAAGTCCCAGATTCTATAATGGATATCGTTGGGAATGTCGCGTATGCTCTCTGTCCTGACTGCATGAGGCAACTTGACCTAGAGCCTGATCGGGTGCTGCACTAAGCGCAGCATCCTAAAACAAAGGATAAACCTCAAATTTCGAATATCGAACCTCGAACATCGAATATCGAACATGGGGGTCCCCGCGGACGTTCACTTTTTTGTGTTGCCTTGGAAAGGATGGACCAGCTTTTGAAAACAATCTATGACCACCTGCGGCAGGGCTTGGAGTTCGGGGATGAAGAATTTCAGGAGTTTCTCACACAGTGGCCGCAAATGGTATACAATCTGACCGGAAGCCAGAAGGCCGCCTATGTGGCTCAGCTTGTGCGCGGTCGCAAACCGGGGCTTATTCTTACTTTCTCAGACGAGCAGGCCCAAAAATGGGTCAGTGACCTTAAGACCTGGCTTCCGCATGAGGATGTGCTCCTGTTTCCGGCTACCGAGTGGCTTCCGTTCGAGCTTTTAGGACGGAGCCGCGAAACGACGGCTAAGCGTATTGCTGTGCTCAGGCATTTAGCTTATGACAACAACTGTACGGTCGTAAGTCCTGTGCTGGCAGTAGAAAGGCGCTTATTTCCTAAAGAAAGATGGTTAAAATTCATGCTGGAGTTTAAGACGGGGGCTAGGTATGACCTTCCTGAAGTCTTAAGCCGGCTGATTACGGCAGGCTTTGAGCGCCTGGATGTGGTCGAGGGCAAAGGGCAGTTTGCTTTGCGGGGCGGGATTCTGGATATTGCTCCCTTAGATGGGGAGCCTGTTAGAATCGAATTTTTTGATGATGAAGTAGATTCAATCAGGACGTTTGACCTGGAAAGCCAAAAGTCGGTCTCTGCGATTAAAGAAGCGATTATCCCGCCGGTACTGGAATATATGCTCGCCGCCGAGGAGCTGAAAAACCTGAGTTGGGAGATCGCAGGTCAAGCGCGCAAAGCTTTGGGCAGGCTGGAACGGGCGGGACGGGAAGAGGCGGCCGCTAATTTGGCCCACAAGCTTGAAAGTCTGAAAGAACGGTTGGGTCAGGGAATTCTCGATGAGAATGTCTATCCGTATTTGAGTTTAGTGCCGGAAAGATTAGTGAACTTTTTTTCATATCTTTCCGAAGACCGCTTGCTCATTCTCGATGAACCTTCCCGGCTTAAAGAACAACTGGATTTTCAGACCAGGGAACGGCTTGAGGAATTCACCCAGCAGCTTGAGCAGGGAGAAGCTTTTGTCAGCCCTGAACCGCAGTTTATCTCCTATGAAGACGTCCTGGCTTTCGGGCAAAAATCCAGCTTGTTAGGGTTGTCCACTTTACCGCGGGAAGTACCCGGGTTTGTGCCACGGCGGATTGTTAACCCTAATTCCCGTTCTCTGACCGGATTTATGGGCAAAACGGGTGTGCTGGCCGAAGAAATTGAGCACTGGCAAAAAACCGGGAATGTAGTCGCCCTCTTTGCCGGAGACAAGGAACACGCTGACCGCCTGATCCAAGGACTGAAAGACCGGAGCCTGATTTCCCGACGGCGTAGCATGGAAGACCTGGTCGAGGAAGGTGGGGTTTATGTTTACCCCTATTCTCTTGACCAGGGCTTTGAGCTGCCCTTGGGCAAACTCGTTATTCTATCGGAAACGGAGATCTACCGCAGGGAGCGCAAGACTCCGGTCAAGCCTCTGCCGACACGGGCCAAAACCGGGGAACGGCTGCAGTTTTCCGATCTTAAGCCAGGGGATTTTGTCGTGCACGTTCAGCATGGGATCGGACAGTTTGTGGGCATTGAAAGGCTGCAAGTCGGCGGCGTGGAAAAAGACTACTTTAGCGTGCGTTACGCCGGGCAGGATCGTCTTTATGTGCCGCTTGACCAGCTCTACCTTTTGCAAAAATACCTTGGCGCTGATGGAGATAACGTCCCCAAGCTATATAAACTTGGCGGCAATGAGTGGCATAAAGTAAAAAATAAGGCCAGAAGCGCGGTCAAGGAGATGGCCATTGACCTAGTTAAGCTCTATGCGCAAAGAGAAGCCAGCAGTGGATACTCTTTCTCCCCGGAAAATGTCTGGCAAAAGGAATTTGAAGAGAAGTTTCCGTACGAAGAGACAGCGGACCAGCTCCAGTGCATTATTGAAGTCAAGGAAGACATGATGCGTTCGCGCCCGATGGACAGGCTCTTGTGCGGGGATGTGGGTTATGGGAAGACAGAGGTGGCACTAAGGGCAGCTTTCAAGGCTGTTCTCGACAGCAAGCAGGCAGCGATTCTGGTACCGACAACTATTTTAGCCCAGCAGCATTTTAATACTTTCCGCGAGCGGTTTGCGGGTTATCCTGTCGTAATCGAGATGCTGAGCCGTTTTCGTTCCCCCAAGGAACAGAAAAGAATACTGGCCGGGCTTAAAGACGGAAGCATTGACCTGGTAGTGGGGACACACCGCCTGCTGGCAGATGCGATTAAATTCAAAGATCTGGGCCTGCTGATTATTGATGAGGAACAACGGTTCGGGGTGGCGCACAAGGAAAAATTAAAAACCCTTAAAGCGAATGTCGATGTGCTCACGCTCACTGCGACTCCGATTCCTCGCACTTTGCACATGGCGATGGTGGGAGTGCGGGACATGAGCGTGATTGAAACTCCGCCGGAGGACCGCTATCCTGTCCAGACGTATGTTGCTGAATACAGGCCGGATCTGGTGCGGGATGCCATCAGGCGGGAAATTCAGCGGGGCGGCCAGGTTTTTTACGTTCATAATCGGGTCGAGGACATTGAGCAGGTTGCGCATTTTCTGGGTCAATTGGTTCCGGAGGCGCGTTATGGTATTGCCCATGGCCAGATGAGTGAAACAGAGCTGGAACGGGAGATGCTCGCTTTCCTGGAACAGGAGCGGGATGTCTTGGTCTGTACGACGATTATTGAGACCGGGCTTGACATGCCTAATGTTAACACTTTAATCATTGACGAGGCAGACCGCCTCGGTTTGGCTCAGCTGTATCAGTTGCGGGGGCGGGTAGGGCGCTCGAACCGCAAGGCTTTTGCGTATTTATTATATAAACCGCAAAAGATCCTGACCGAGGTGGCAGAAAAGCGCCTGGGGGCTATCCGGGAGTTTACGGAATTTGGATCAGGTTTCAAAATCGCGATGCGCGATCTCGAAATCAGGGGGGCCGGCAATTTAATCGGAGCGCAACAGCATGGACACTTGGCTGCTGTGGGCTTTGACCTCTATGTGCAGATGCTGAAAGAAGCGGTGCAGGAACTGCGGGGAGAACAGGTGGAAGAGGAAATTGAACCTTTAATCGAGCTGCAGGTTGACGCTTATCTACCGGATGACTATCTAACGGATCGCCAGGTAAAAGCTTCTCTTTACCAGCGGATGGTTGTGATTAAAAATGAAGAAAGCTTAAGCGAGATGCTGGATGAATTAGTTGATCGTTTTGGTGCTCCACCGCGTGCGGTCGACAACCTTTTGCAGATTATTCGCATTAAATGGCTGGCTGCTGCGCTCAAACTAGAACAAATTCAACAGCTTAAACAATATGTGCATCTCCGGTTCGCGCGCGATCCCGGACTTACCGGAGAAAAGCTGATGGAGATTGCGGCTGCAAGTCCGTATCCCTTAGCTTTTGGGACGTCGGGCAGCGGGAATTTGGAGTGTAAAGTCCGGCTGCGTACGGTCGGACAGGAGGAAATTCTAAAAGCAGTGCGCAAAGTGCTTTCGACTTTTTCCGACATTGCTTCGCGGACAACTCCTTGATATAATACCTTCATTGGAGTAGGAAAGGTCGTGAAAAGATGAGAAAACCCCTGGTGGGTATATTGAGCGGACTTTTGGCTTTCAGCCTTATTTTAACAGGATGTTCTCCTCTTGGCGGAGGGAAATGGGTCGCGAAGGTAAACGGGGAGCAGATTTCCCAGGCTGATTATGATTCCCGCGTACAATCAATGCAAAAGATGGTTGAAGATAACTCAGGGCAAAAGCTGACTGCTGACCGGCAGAAGCAGCTAAAGGATGCAGTACTCCAGTCCCTTATTGGCAGCAAATTAATCGCCCAGGAAGTGAAAAACCTTGGCGTAGATGTTAATAACGCCAAGGTGACAGAACAGATTGAGAACGATAAGAAAGAGGCCGGCGGGGAAGACAAGTTCAAGCAGATTCTTGCTATGCAGTACCTGGCCACGGTTGAAGATTACCAGAACCAGGTGGCTCTGGCGCAAAAGCTTACGGATGATGTCCAGGTTAGTGATGCTGAAGTAAAGGGGTATTTCGATGCCAATCCGGAAAAATACGGAGGGCAGCCGGAACAGGTTAAGGCCAGGCATATTCTGGTGAATACAGAGGACGAAGCGAAGCAGATCATTACGCAATTAAAGGGAAAGGGCGAGGCAGATTTTGCGCAACTGGCGAAAGAGAAGTCAATTGAGCCGGCAGCGAAAGAGAGCGGCGGGGATTTGGGTTACTTCGGCAAGGGCGATATGGTAGCCGAGTTTGAACAAGCTGCTTTTGCCCAGAAAGTTGGGACAATTTCCGAGGTGCCGGTTAAGACTAAATACGGTTACCATGTGATATGGGTCGAAGACCACAAAAATGCCGTACCCGGCGACTTTAACAAGTATCAAGACCAAGTCAAGCAGGATGCCTTGGCTGATGCCAAAGGGAAAAAGCTGCAAACTCACTATGATGATCTTTATGGCAAAGCCAAGATTGATTATAACTCCGAATATAAGCCACAGGACAACAACAGCCTTATACCGAAATCCTAATCGTATTCTCTGGGAGGGCAGCTTTTAGAAAAGTTGCCTTCTTTTATTATCCTTGGGAAAATAATGAATAATCCGGGATGCCGGGATATATACTATCATTGAATTGATGATCGCAGAAACAGAATGACGCAGAATGACAAAAAGGAGGGATGAGCGTCCAATGAAAGCAACAGGAATCGTGAGAAGAATTGATGACCTTGGCCGTGTTGTTATTCCCAAAGAAATTCGTCGGACACTTCGCATACGAGAGGGAGATCCGCTAGAGATTTTTGTCGACCGGGAAGGAGAAGTTATACTTAAGAAATACTCTCCGATAGGCGAATTGGGTGATTTTGCCAAGGAGTATGCTGATTCTTTATATGAAGCAACCGGACACATCGCTTATATTGCGGATCGGGATACGATTATCGCCGTCTCTGGTGCCTCCAAAAAAGAGTACCTGAATAAACCGATCGGCCCCGCTGCCGAACAGGCTATGACAGAACGCAAAACACTTCAGATCGCTAAACCTGGAGAACATACTGCCTGTAAGACTTGCCCGGAGAACGAAGAGAATCAGTGTAAGCTTACTAATGAAGTTGTGGCTCCGATTATCTCTGAAGGGGATCCAATCGGTGTTGTGGTGATGAGTTCGAAAGATCCGAATATTAAAATGGGAGATCTCGAGGTGAAGTTGGTCGAGACTGCAGCAGGGTTTTTGGCGAAGCAAATGGAGCAGTAGTGCATACGGGGGGCTGTCGTAGAGACGGCTCCTTTTGCATGCGGTGCGTGCCTCTGTTACAATAGCCTCGGAGGTGGCGATTTTGGGGAAAAGGCTGCATATTATTGGGCTGGGACCGGCTGGCCTGGATCAGATTACGTTAGGGAGTTATCGCCTGCTTCAGAGAGCAGAAAAAGTGTTTGTGCGCACAGCGCAGCATCCGTGTGTGCCGGAACTGCTGGCAGAAGGCATCAAATTTGAATCGTTCGATGATGTGTATGAGGCTGGGAAGTCCTTTGAAGAAGTGTATGAGGAGATTATTTCCCGTCTGCGTACGGAGCTTGCGCGGAGCGGGGAAACGATATATGCTGTTCCCGGGCATCCTTATGTGGCTGAGAAAACTGTTCGTCTAATGGGGGACAAGCTTGCGCCTGAGTGTGAGGTGGTGATCCATCCTGGGCTTAGTTTTTTGGACGAGATTTTTCGCGCGGTGCCGTTTGATCCGATTGAAGGAGTATCTGTTCTAGGCCAGGAAAGCTTAAAGGAAGCCGGGATCGACAGCAGGCAATGGCTTATTATCCCCCAAGTGTATAATAAGCTGATGGCGTCAGAGGTAAAGCTTGATTTGATGCGCGCATATCCGGACGAAGCTGAGGTCATTGTGGTACAGGCTTTGGGAACAGAGGAAACGAAGGTTCTAAGGCTGCCCTTGTACGAACTTGACCATCAGGATTTCGACCATTTAACAACGGTAGTCGTTCCTCCCTGCGCTGAAAGCTATACTTATGGGCGCCTGGTTGAAATCATGGAAATTCTGCGCTCGCCTGGCGGCTGCCCTTGGGATCGGGAACAGACGCATGAATCCCTCAAACCTTATGTGATCGAAGAAACTTACGAAGTGATTGAAGCCATAGAAAACCAAGATATGTATAATTTGTGTGAAGAGTTGGGAGACTTACTATTGCAAGTTATTTTTCATGCCCAAGTTGCGGCTGAGGCGGGGGAATTTGACTTGGCAGACGTTTTGCGCGGGATCATAAGCAAGCTTGTCCGGCGTCACCCTCATGTATTCGGTGAGGGGAAGGCTGCAACTGCCCGTGAGGTGATCCGCACCTGGGAACAAATAAAAGCCGAGGAGAAAGCACAGGATAAAAGCGGGACAGAGCGGTTTTTCGAGGATTCCAAAAGTCTCCCAGCGCTTATGTGGGCTCAGTGGACACAGCGTAAGGCAGCCAAAGTAGGATTCGACTGGCCGGATTGGCACGGGCCGTGGGCAAAAGTGCAAGAGGAGTGCCATGAGTTGGAGACGGCGATAAGTGAAGGCGCTGGAGTTAGGGAAGAATTAGGAGATCTCCTCTTTGCAGTTGTTAATCTGGCGCGCTTAATGCATTTTAATGCAGAGGAGGTTTTAAGAGAAGCTGTACGTAAATTTCATAGGCGTTTCGACAAAATGGCCGAGTTTGCAGCTCAAGAAGGGCACAAATTGGAAGAGATGTCCTTGGAACAAATGGATGTTTTCTGGGAAAGAGCAAAATTCCAAGAAAAAAACGGTAAACTTGCTTCACTTTAAGCTTTTTATGCAGGAGTTTGGTATTTTATCGCGAACTATAAAAGATGTCAAATCTACATATTTAGGAGGGAGCACTT
>DAHVVW010000043.1 GCA_027357125.1 Clostridiales bacterium | reverse complement strand
TTGTTAATGACTCGCGAGAAAGGGGCTTTAACATGAAGGATGCACGGATAGAAAAATTGGCTGACAATCTAATTAATTATGCGATTGGCTTAAAACAGGGAGAGAAGATCCTCATTGAAGTGGCCGGGCTGGAAATACCGCTGGCCCAGGCCCTGGTCCGTACCGCTTACCAGGCGGGTGGAGTGCCGTTTTTGTCTATCACCAATCATACCTTAATGCGGGAAATATTAAAAGGGATGACAGTGGAACAGGCTGAAGCGATGGCCCGCTGGGACAGGGCTAGGATGAACGAGATGCAGGCGTACATCGGTGTGCGCTCGGGGGATAACATCAATGAATGGGCGGATGTTGCGGGCGATAAGATGAAAATCTACGCGTCCTATTATTCCAAACCTGTGCATTCCGAGCAAAGGGTTCCGCACACGCGCTGGTGCGTTCTGCGCTACCCGAACTATTCCATGTCTCAGCTAGCGAACATGAGCATTGAGGGGTTTGAGGACTTCTATTTTGACGTATGCAACCTTGATTACAGCAAGATGTCCAAGGCGATGGACCCCCTAAAAGATTTAATGGAGCGTACGGACAAGGTTCACCTCGTGGGGCCGGGAACGGATCTGAGCTTTTCAATCAAAGGAATGCCGGCGATAAAATGTGACGGGCATGTTAACATCCCAGATGGGGAGATATTTACCGCACCGCTCAGGAATTCTGTAAACGGAAAAATCACTTATAACACGCCGGCTGTCTATCAAGGGTTTACCTATGACTCGGTCAGTCTCGAGTTTGAAAACGGCAGGATAGTAAAGGCTGACTCTAATGACACTGAGCGCATTGAGAATGTATTCAACACTGACGAGGGAGCGCGCTACATTGGGGAATTTGCCCTCGGGGTTAATCCCTATATCTTGACCCCGATGAAAGATACACTTTTTGACGAGAAGATTGACGGGAGTTTCCATTTTACGCCCGGATCCTGTTATGACGAGTGTGATAATGGCAATAAATCCGCTATCCACTGGGATTTGGTGTGCATTCAGCGCCCGGAATACGGTGGTGGGGAAATATATTTTGACGATGTGCTGATACGCAAAGACGGGCGCTTTGTTGTACCCGAATTAGAAGGACTAAATCCGGAGAACCTTAAATGAGGGTAGGCTGCGTTAGCAGGAGAGTTAGTTAAGGTCATGAGCTAATAGTTTCTTGAGGAAAGAAGTAGGTACAGGTGAGAAAAAGTAAGCATCTGCGTATTATTTATAATCCCCATGCAGGCCGCCGCAAAGCAGTCGGTTCGCTTGATGCCATTATTCAAACCTTTCAGGAAGGCGGCTATGAGGTAAGTGTGCACCGTGCCGATTCCCCGGAAGATATCGAAACCACTGCGGCCAAGTCCTCTGATGTTCAAACACTGGTAGTAGCCGGAGGGGACGGAAGTATTCATCATGCTGTCAACGGACTGATGAAGATTAAAGAGAGCAAGCGGCCTGCTTTAGGAATTTTGCCTGTTGGTACTGCCAATGACTTGGCTTTTGCTTTGCACCTGCCGCGCACCATACTTGAAGCCTGTTCTGTCATTAACCAGGGAAGAATATTTTCTATGGATTTAGGTGTGGTCAATGCCCGTTATTTTGTCAATGTTGCCAGTGCCGGGCTTTTAACTGACGTTTCGCAGAAAGTTGACGTGCGCGTTAAGAACGTCTTGGGCCAGCTCGCCTATTATCTTAAAGGGTTGGAAAGCATACCATCGTTCCGCCCGTTCAAGCTTGAATATAAATTAGAGAGTGAGCATCATCAGGAAGAAGTCATGCTGCTCTTAGCAGTTAACGGCCTTTCCGTAGGAGGATTGAGGCAGTTGATGCCGCGGGCATCACTCTCTGATGGCAAGCTTGATATCTTGTTAGTGCGCCAGAGCGGATGGCCAGAAGTTGTGCGCATTTTATTCAGCCTGCTGCGTGGGGAGAAGGATGCGAGCGGGAAGATTGAGCAGTTTCAGACTGAGGAAATTATTGTACAGACAGACCGGCCGCTGACTTCCGATCTCGATGGAGAGTGCGGTTCGGAAAGTCCGTGGCATATTAGGATTGGTCCGAAAATTTCTGTTTTCCATTAATCTTCTTATCATTTTTACGGAGGTTTTTGATGCTAGGCACTCCTTTTCAACAAGAAGTACTAACTAAGGTAAGATCCTTAGCACCAGTGTATGTGGTCGGAGGAGCAGTGCGCGACCTTAAGATGGGGACACCTGCTCACGACCTGGATGCGGTGGTCTCTAAACCTCTGCCGGATCTGGCTACAGCGTTGCGGGAGTGGGGATATCACCCGCATATTTTGGGAGCGCATCAGCAAACGGTTACTCTTTTTCACGAGCAGGAACGTCTTGATTTTACGGAAATGCGCGGGAGTATCGAAAATGATGCCTTACGCAGAGATTTCACTGTTAATGCTTTATACCTTGATCCCGCCAGCCGGGAACTTATAGACCCGTTGGACGGTGCCAAGGATTTAGAAGATAAAGTTCTTAGAGGGTGCGGGGATGCCAAGCAGCGGCTTGCGGAAGACCCTCTGAGGATTTTGCGCATGGTGCGCCTGGCTGTTGGTTATGGCTTTAAGGTGGAGGAAGGGACTTGGGAGGCCGCCCTTGAGTTAATCTCCCGCTTGTCTGAAACGGCTAGCGAGCGCGTGACTGAGGAACTGGGCAAGATTCTGTTGCTGGAAGAGGTTGAGCGCGCTGTGCGCCTGCTCAATGAACTTGGATATTTTAAGTTGTACATACCGGAGTTAACCAGGCTTCAAGGTTTGGTACAAAACCGCTACCATTCAAAAGATGCCTGGGAACATACCCTCCATGTCTTAAGAAATACCCCGCCTCGACTATTGCTCAGGTTGGCAGGCCTATTTCACGACACCGGCAAATGGGAAACTGCGAGCCACGAGTGTGATGTCTGGGGTAAACTGGAGGCGCGTGGGGGTAATTTTTTCCTTGGAGAATATAAGCTTAGCGGAAGGAATCTTGAGAGCTGGCGGGGGCGTTCAGTGGCTGTACGCGGGGCCAGGCTCGATCATTACCCTGAAGTAATTCAGGTTAAACAAATTAAGCCTGGGAGCGGTAAAAAAGGAGGCTTTGCCTGGGTGCCGGACGGGAAACGGCATTTCTTGGGGCATGAACGGGAAAGTGCCTGCCTCGTAAAACAAATTCTCCCCCGTTTTCGCTGGTCGATGTTTTTGGAACAAGAGCATGGGGAGAAAGAACTGCTCTATTTAATCGAGAATCATATGACTGGCACGCTTACTTTCATGAGTGAGTTAAGAGGAGAAAGGGGAAGGGCTTCTATTGCCGAGAAGGCGCAGCGTTTTGCCTGGGAGCACGGGTGGGACGGCCGCGGTTTTGCAGCCGCCAGGGTCGATAACCTTTTAGAACTGTGGCAAGCAGACTTTTTTGGCGGCAAGGAACGGGCTGAAGGGGATGAAGAGAAGTTTTCCTTCATTCAAGAGAGTATAAGAACTGCGAGTATCGCTATCGAAAAACGCTGGCAAGAACTCGAATGGGAGCCGTTGCAGAGAATAGCGCAGGAGTTTGGGATCAATGGCGAGGATTATGGCCGCTTCAAGAATTATCTCAGGCAGAGGGCGATTTTGGATGAGGGCTTTGATTTAAGCAATGAGGAGCTTTTGGCAAAGGAGTATAAGGATTTTGTCCATACTCCCCCGGCGTGGCGGCAGCAAAGGTTTCGGAGAGAATAAGTCCGCGATTGTTTGCTTGGAAAAATTCAAAGCAAAGCTATTGACTTATAATAAGTATTATATTATATTTATTACAAACAACGGGGTATTAAAAAGATGTTCGCACAAACGAAAAAGGAAGGGGTTCGACACTATGAAAAAGTGGGAATGTAAAGTTTGTGGTTATGTTTACGAGGGCGACGAGGCACCGGAGCGCTGCCCGGTCTGTGGGGCGAGCAAAGATCAATTTGTGCTTTTAACCGACGGCAATGGCGTGACTGAGAAAAACCTTAGCGGGAACTGGGATGGTGAGACTGAGGAGGCAGGACTGTACTTTGCGTTCGCCAAGAAAGCAGAAGAAGAGGGGTATCCCGAAGTTGCACAGGCCTTCGCTAAAATAGCAATTGAGGAAGCATGGCACGCAGCGGAAATTGTGGCTATCCAAGGAAAGGTGAAATCGACGAAAGAAAACCTTGCCTGGCGGGTAGAAGCTGAACTGGGTGCCCAGAAAGGTAAAGCGGAAGCGGCGGAGCATGCGCGCAAAGACGGTAACTTGGCCGCGGCTGAGTTCTTCGAGAGGGCATCCAAGGATGAAGGACGCCATGCGGCGGCGTTCAAAGGGCTTTTAGACAGGCTGTTTAAGTAAGTCTAAAGTATATTTACACAGAGCAGAATGATTAATGTGAATGCTAAGTACGATTTTAAGCCGGCAAAAGTTGAAAACTTTTTGCCGGCTTTTCTATGGGGGTATTATGAAAGAAAAAACCGCACATACCATATGTGCGGCTGCGAGGGGGTTATATATAAGTGAGGAAGGAAAAAGAAAAAAGTGTTATCGCTTGTCTAAAGTATAGCATTAATGGCGTTTGCAATTGTTATTAATATGTTATCTTATTGTTAAGTTTTTGTGAATTAGTCCGTCTGAGGTACAATACGTTAAGAGGTTAAGAGGGTATAAAGGATGGTAGTTAGTGAATCAAAGTAGTTTGAGAGAACAACACTTTTGGAAAGATAAAATTAAACAATGGGCCATGGATTTGGGATTCGTGGCGGTAGGTTTTACTACGGCAGAGCCGGTGGAGGGCTTGCGGGAATTCCTGGAACAACGAACAGCACAAGGGTTGGCCACATCGTTTGAAGCAGAAGATCTTAGTTTGCGCGCAGACCCTAAAGCAGTATGGCCGGAGTGCGAAACCGTGGTGGTTTTGGCTTATCCTTTCCCTTTAAGCACCCCCGCCAAAAAAGGGGAGGGAGTCTTGGCGCGCTCAGCGGTGGGGGAAGATTATCACCGGCTTGTGCGGGGGAAGCTGGAGCTTTTGAACGCAAGGTTGAAGGAGGCTGGGTGGCCTTCTTTGCCCCCGAAGGTGCAAGTGGACACAGGACCGCTCGTGGAGCGTGCCTTTGCTGCTCAAGCCGGAGTCGGCTGGATCGGACGCAATCAGCAGTTGATTGTGCCTGGATACGGATCTTTTGTGGTTTTGGCACTCCTTTTGCTTGACCAAGAATTACCGCCTGATAACCCTGTGCCGGATAAGTGTAGTGAATGTGAACTCTGCCTGAAAGCTTGCCCAGCTCAAGTCATTGGGAAGGAAACTTTCGCAGCCAATAAGTGTCTCTCTTACCTTACTCAAAGCAAGGAAGTTTTAGATGTAGACACTCGTACGAAGCTAGGTGAGCGGATTTTTGGCTGTGATACGTGTCAGGAAGTCTGTCCTCATAACCGGGAGCGGATAGAACAAGAGGCACGCGGTTCCTCCCTGCACCGGGGAGTCGATTTGTTTGAAACTCTGAATCTCACTAAAGGGGAGTTTAACAGGCGTTTTCGTCCAAGTGCTACCGGTTGGCGCGGAAAGGGGATACTTCAGCGCAACGCATATCTGGCGTTAAAGCAGGCGCAAGACCCCCGGCTGCAGGAATGGCTCGGCAACCAGAAAGAAAAGGACCGGATTCCTCCGGCCATAATCCCGTATTTAGACACAGACAAAAGTTCTTAATGAATAAATCCGACAACTTATATTCTCCGTTTAACAAACCGGCCTATCCGCTCTAGGGCCGCTGTGAGCTGTTCGGTGGAATAGGCGTATGAACAGCGGATATGTCCTTCCCCGGAGGGACCAAACACAGACCCGGGAACAACGGCCACTTTTTCCTCTTCGAGAAGTTTTTCGCAAAATTCCTCTGAGGAAAGCCCGGTAGCTGAGATGTTCGGGAAGGCGTAGAAAGCCCCTAAGGGTTCAAAGCAGGACAAACCCATGTCACGGAAGCCCTGGACGATGAAGCGGCGGCGCTGGTCATAGGTTGCCACCATGTCCTTTTTGGCTGTTTCGGCAGTGGTGAGGGCTTCAATCGCCGCATACTGGGCGGTAATCGAAGCGCATAAAATTGTATACTGATGGATTTTGGTCATGCCATGGATTAAGTCAGGATGACCGGCTACATATCCGAGTCTCCAGCCGGTCATGGCATAGGCTTTGGAAAAACCGCTCACATGCAGGGTGCGCTCACGCATGCTCGGAAGGCTGGCAAAAGCGGTGTGAGTTCCGGCGTAAGTGAGATCAGAATAAATTTCGTCTGCTAAGACGATCAGGTCTTTTTGCTTAACGAATTCAGCAATCGGGAGCAGGTCTTCTTTAGTCATGATCGCCCCTGTGGGATTGTTGGGGTAAGCCAGGACCAACAGTTTGGACTTAGGAGTATAATGTTTCTCCAGGTCCTCCACCCGCAAGCGGAAATCCTCTTGTTCCCGTGTCGGGACATACCTGATTTCCCCCCCGGCGAGTGCGGCGCACGGAGCGTAGGAGACATAAGAAGGATCAGGGATAAGCACTTCATCTCCGGGGTTTAAGAGGGCGCGCATCACTAAATCCACTGCTTCGCTGGCTCCGACTGTGACCAGGATTTCCCCGTTAGGGTTATACTCGACATCGTTTTTTTTGTTTAAGTAGCGGGAAAGTTCCTGGCGCAGCTCTAATAAACCGGCATTGCTCGTGTACATGGTCTGGCCTTGTTCCAGAGAAAAGATTCCACTTTCCCTGACAGTCCAGGGGGTGACAAAGTCAGGCTCTCCTACCCCGAGCGAGATCACGTCTTTCATCGTGGACACCAGGTCAAAGAACTTGCGGATTCCGGAGGGGGGCATGTCGCGCACAGTCGAGTTTAAGTACTTGTTCACGGGGAGACCACGAGACGTTGGGGCGTCTCTTCCTGACTCATCAGTTCCAACCCGTCCTGTTTATAACGGCGGAGAACAAAATGAGTCGCCGTGCTTTGAATATGTTCAAGGGTCGCCAGCTTTTCAGCTACAAACATGGCTACTTCCTGCATCGTTTGCCCTTCGATTAGAAGCGCTAAATCATACGCTCCGGACATGAGGAAAACAGTCTTAATTTGAGGGTATTTTTGCAAACGCTTGGCGATTTTATCAAAGCCGTAGCCCCTTTGCGGCAATACCTTCACTTCAATAAGGGCTGAGACTTTCTCATCCCCGGCTTTTTCCCAATCGATTAAAGGATGATACTGGACGATGACTTTGTCTTCTTCCCACTGCCGGATGCGTTCGCTGATGTACTCTACGCTGAGTCCGGTTTGGACGGAGAGTTCAGCGGGGGTCAAGCGGCAGTCTTTGGAAATTAACGACAGCAGTTTGCGGTCTTGTTCTGATAACATTTCTTTTTCTCCTTCCAAAAGATATAACAATATCATACACGGAAAACTGTAGTATAACAATAGGTAATTATGATTCCCTTAATCTCAGGTGCACTATAATAAAACCGCATTTTAGGAATCTGTTATTTAACAGATATATTCTTAACACAGCTATGAGCAGATTGGGAAACTCATAGCCAATTCTGTACCGCTAGCACGAGGCGCGCATCAAAGCGAATTCTTAGTGACGTTTAAGAGCCCACCAGCCAGCAAGATTTCGGCTTGGCGCTGAGTGAGGTTATGCTGAACCATTATGGGCTCGGCTTGACCTTCGATGAAGAGCGCGAAAGGCTCGGAGTTCAAAACCGCTGCCCGAAGGCCGGTTAGCTTAACTTTTACCCCTTCGGCCAAGCGGCTTAGGTCAGCTTCATTGACAAAAGTTAGGGGCAGGATGCCGAAATTAATTAGGTTGGCGCGGTGAATGCGGGCAAAGCCTTGAGCCAGGACCACCCGCACTCCCAAATACATCGGGGCGAGGGCGGCGTGTTCACGGCTGGAGCCTTGGCCGTAGTTTTGTCCTGCTATCACCATTCCCTGTCCGGCGGCGCGTGCCTTAGCTGTAAATCCCGGGTCGATTTTATGGAAGACATATTCTGAGATGGCCGGGATGTTAGAGCGGAGAGGGAGGATTTTGGAACCCGCAGGCATAATATCATCAGTGGTAATATTGTTTTCAAGCTTCAAGAGAACCGGTAGTTCGAGTGTATCCGCAAGTGCGGGAGCAAGGGGCAGGGGCTTGATGTTTGGTCCTCTTCTAATGTTCGTGTCTTCCGCTGCGGGTGGCAAAATCATAGAGTCATCAATGCGGAAATACTCAGGCAGGTCGATCACGGGTGCCGCGCCTAGGGTTCGCGGGTCGGCCAAGTGTCCGGTAAGCGCGCTGGCGGCGGCTATTTCCGGACTGGCCAGGTAAACTTTGGCATCAGCCGTACCGCTACGGCCTTCAAAATTGCGGTTAAAAGTACGCACTGATACGGCTCCGGACGAAGGAGATTGCCCCATCCCGATACAAGGGCCGCAAGCTGATTCCAACAGGCGGGCACCGGCGTCAAGCAGGTCTGTTAATGCTCCGTTTGAGGCCAGCATCGTGAGTACTTGGCGTGATCCGGGAGCGATGACCAAGCTAACGGCAGGATGAACCTGCTTCCCTTTTAAGATCGCGGCGACGCGCATTAGGTCGCTATAAGAGGAGTTCGTGCAGCTTCCGATGGCAACCTGATTAACCTGAATATCTGCGAGTTCATTCACGGCAATCACCCGATCCGGGCTATGAGGCTGCGCAACCAGCGGAACGAGTGTGGCCAGGTCAATCACAACTTCATCATCATAAACGGCATCTTCGTCCGCTTTGAGTTCAGCCCAGTCTTCGGCTCGTTCCTGGGCTCTTAAGAACGCCAGAGTCTGCTCATCACTGGGAAATACTGAAGCGGTCGCCCCCAGTTCGGCACCCATATTGGTAATGGTGGCGCGTTCCGGCACTGTGAGCGAGGCAACGCCCGGCCCGGCGTATTCAATAATTTTGCCCACTCCTCCTTTGACACTGAGGCGGCGCAAAAGCTCTAAGATAATATCTTTAGCAGAAACCCAATCCTGAAGCTTTCCTTCAAGCCAGACCCGCACAACTTTCGGGTCCGGGAGATAGAAAGCCCCGCCGCCCATGGCCACAGCCACATCAAGCCCGCCGGCACCTATTGCGAGCATCCCAATGCCTCCGCCTGTGGGGGTATGGCTGTCGGAACCAAGCAGCGTTTTACCCGGTTTGCCGAATCGCTCTAAGTGGACTTGGTGGCAGATCCCGTTGCCCGGCCGGGAGAAGTTAACTCCGAAGCGGGCGGCAGCGCTCTGTAAAAAAGCGTGGTCATCTGCGTTTTCAAAACCGGTTTGCAGCGTGTTATGATCAACGTAACTAACGGAAAGATCTGTTTTAACACGCGGAATATCCATGGCTTCAAATTGCAAATAAGCCATCGTTCCGGTAGCGTCCTGGGTTAGTGTCTGATCAATGCGGATTCCTATTTCCTCCCCAGAACCCAGGCGACCGTTGACAAGGTGTGCTTCCAAAATTTTATGCGTTAAACTTTGCACCATTTAATACACTCCTTCTTAAAAACGAACAAATAATTAAAATAGATAAAACACTTTTTAACTTTATCAAAATCCGTTGCCAACATCCAGAGGTACAAGGCAAGTATACAAAATTTTTTAGCACATTAACGAAGCTAAATAGTTAAATTAAATCTTGCACATCTGAGTCGGGTGATGACAAAGCATTTATCGAGTTAATGGGGCTTTTATTCTTTTGCTTCCAGCAATTTTCGGGTTATAATAGTGTTGAAATGGGGAATCAATAATGCCTATTTACGAATTTAAGTGTTCTGACTGTGGGCAACCTGTAAGCAAGCTCTGCCGTCTGGGGGAAACCGGGGATAATCTGTGTTGTGCCAATTGCGGGCATTCAGGGCTTAATCGATTAATTTCCGGGTTTGCCTCCCCCGGTGTGGCCGGAGGTAAGAACTGCAGTTCGAACTGCGGAGA
>DAHVVW010000042.1 GCA_027357125.1 Clostridiales bacterium | reverse complement strand
ACAAGAAGCTTTCGCCACAAGTATTAAATTGAGAGCACTTAAGGTGGACGTGAAAATCAATAGGATTAGCAGTATTGCAGAGGGAGAAGGGGCATTTATGCGCATAGAGAAAGATTTGCTTGGGGTCCATGAGGTTCCGGATGATGTTTATTACGGAATTCAAACCGTACGGGCTAAGGAAAACTTCCCGATTACAGGGTATAGACCCCACCATGAGCTAATCAAGGCTCTGGCACTGGTCAAAGGAGCCGCGGCCGAAGCCAATACACGCATCGGAGCACTTAGTAAAGAGATTGGGGAAGCAATCGTCCTGGCTGCACGGGAAATTGTCGCCGGAAAATTGCACGATCAGTTCGTAGTCGATGTGATCCAGGGTGGTGCCGGAACATCCATGAATATGAATACCAACGAAGTGATTGCCAATCGGGCAATTGAACTTCTGGGTGGCTGCAAGGGTGAATACTCCAAGGTTCATCCTAATTCGCATGTGAATATGGCCCAAAGTACGAATGATGTGTTCCCGACCGCGATTAGAATAGCGTGTTTGACTGTAGCCCACGAGTTGCTTACAGCATTGGAAGAGCTACGGCAAGAGTTTGTAGACAAAGCCCGGGAATTCGACGGCGTGATCAAAATGGGGCGCACGCATTTGCAGGATGCGGTCCCCATTCGCTTAGGCCAGGAATTTGCTGCGTACGCCAAGATGCTGGGTCGCGATATTAAGAGAATTGAGCAGGCAGGCCAAGCCCTGCAAGTAATTAACATGGGAGCAACTGCTGTTGGTACCGGTCTTAACGCTGATCCCGAGTATATCGAGAGTGTGACCGAAATTTTAAGGCAGTGGAGCGGTTTGCCCTTAAGCAGGGCTGAGGACTTGGTGGATGCCACTCAGAATACGGATGCTTTTCTTGAAGTTTCCGGGGCGTTGAAGACCTTAGCCGTAAACTTAAGTAAAATTGCCAACGACTTAAGGCTGATGGCCTCTGGACCGCGCACGGGGCTTAAAGAGATTAATCTCCCTCCTGTTCAGCCCGGCTCTTCGATCATGCCAGGCAAGGTAAATCCTGTGATCGCGGAAGTTGTAAACCAAGTTGCGTTCCAGGTTCAAGGAAATGATTTTACGATTGCGTTAGCCTGCGGTGCCGGGCAATTGGAACTTAATGTGATGGAACCTGTAATTGTGTTCAATCTCCTGCAATCCCTCGACATTTTGCGCAGTGTAATTCGGGTGTTTCGGGAGAAGTGTGTGAGCGGGATCAGTGCGAATGTAGAGCGCTGCCGTGAACTGGTGGAAAACAGTGTGGGGGTAGTTACGGCTATCAATCCTCACGTTGGATATGAAGTTGCTTCCGCAATCGCCAAAGAAGCGATCAACAGCGGTCGCCCGGTAAGAGAGATTGTGCTCGAAAAAGGGGTGCTTTCTGAAGTAGAGCTTGATGTTATTCTTAATCCACACGAAATGACCGAGCCAGGCATCGCCGGAGCCAAGCTTATGCACGAGCAAAAATAGCCTCGGGTGGCTGTCTAAAACTTGCGATTCAAGTCTAAAGATGTTAAACTGATGTTAGTTCAGCCAGGTGCTTACGGCCCTGGCTGCATTTCTATGGGTAAGGGGGTCGGAAAATGGCTGTTGGACGCAATTCCTCGGGAACTGGCAGAACGATTCTCCTTATTTTGACAGGAGCAGCTCTCGGGACGCTGTTTGGTTTTGGCCTGGAGAAATACGGCATTTTTGCGCCGTTTTTACGTCCTGCAGTTATCGACATCCCTTCGCACACGTACTTGGATTTTTTCTTTATGTCGTTTTCCTTTGGTTTTCGGTTGAATATCACTGCGGCTACTCTCTTGGGGGCATTGGGTGGATATTACCTGTCAAGGAAGTGGTGACTGAATGTTCGTTCTCGCTTCATCTTCGCCCCGGAGGGCGATGTTACTAAGCGAGTGGGGATTCAAGCCTGAAGTCATTGAAGTAAATGTGGACGAAACGCTCCCTCCCGGATGCGACCCGTATGAAGGTGTGGGGATTTTGGCCGCGAGGAAAGCTTTGGCCGGCCTCAAATTCTGGCAAGAATCCGGTGGCAACGAGGCAGATGTGGTCATAGGAGCAGATACGATGGTCGTACTGGAAAGACAAGCTCTAGGCAAGCCTAAGACCCCATACGAGGCTGAGCTTATGCTTGAATCTTTAAGTGGACGAGAGCATTTAGTCCTTACCGGCCTCGCTTTAGCCCGGGGAGATGGAGAAACGGTTGTAGCTGTGGCTGAGACTAAGGTTCGTTTTCGCCCGCTTTCCCACGATGAGATCAGAGTTTATGTCGAAAGCGGGGAGCCTTTGGATAAAGCCGGGGCTTATGGGATTCAGGGGGGAGCCCGTAAGTTCGTAGAGTCTTACCACGGATCTCTGAGCAATGTGATTGGACTGCCGATGGAACTCCTCTCGGACAAGCTCAAGGCGTGGGGGATTGATCAGACAGTTTGAGCCCTGCGCGAGGTGATGTATGAATTACAGGCTTAAAGATCTGCCTGCGGAACTCCTGCCGCGTGAGCGGCTGTATGCGCTAGGGCCGGAAGCACTCTCGAACAGGGAGGTGCTGGCAATCCTGTTGCGCACAGGGGTAAAAGGGGAAAATGTCCTCGATTTGGCTGAACGCCTGCTTGCTGACTCCGGGGGCTTATCCGGGCTCGCTAGGCTGACAGTGCACGAACTGGCTCAATTGCACGGTTTAGGCAAGGCCAAGGCCTCCGGACTCAAGGCCGCCTTGGAATTAGGAAGGCGCTTGGTCAGTAGTGATCCTGCAAGCAGACCGGTGATTAACTCGCCGCAGGATGTTGCCCACTTAGTGATGGAGGAAATGAGGCACTTCGACCGTGAGCATTTCCGGGTTGTGACGCTTAATACTAAGAACCATGTGCTCGGAATCTCGCCAATTTCGGTGGGATCCTTAAACTCATCCCTGGTGCACCCGCGGGAGTGCTTTAAGGAAGCGATTCGCCGCAATTCCAATGCGATTATCCTGCTGCACAATCATCCGAGCGGGGACCCCACCCCCAGCCGTGAAGACATTGAAGTGACCAAGCGGCTTGCTGACGGCGGCAAGATCCTGGGGATAGAAGTATTGGATCATGTAATTATCGGAGATAATCGGTATATAAGCCTTAAAGAACGTGGAATAGTATAACTTATCGAACCTCAAATAGTGAATATCGAACTTTCGAACTTGGAAGGAGACAATTTTGCATGTTCTTTACGAGAGATTTAGGAATCGATTTAGGGACAGCTAATACCCTCGTATATATGAAGGGGAAAGGGATTGTGGTGAGGGAGCCCTCAGTGGTGGCCATTGATGTCGAGAAGAAGACTCCCCTGGCAGTAGGAGATAAAGCCAAAGAGATGATCGGTCGTACTCCCAGCAACATCGTAGCGATCCGGCCGCTTAAGGACGGAGTGATTTCGGACTTTAATGTAACGCAAAAGATGCTTAAATACTTTATTTCCCGGGCTCAGGGTTCAGAATCTCCTTTTGTGCGACCGCGGGTCGTGATTTGTGTGCCCTCAGGGGTAACTCCGGTGGAAGAAAGAGCGGTCAAGGAAGCTGCGCTGGCAGCCGGAGCCAAGGATCCCATCATCATGGAAGAGCCGATGGCTGCCGCTATCGGAGCCGGTCTACCTGTGAGTGAGCCTACCGGGAATATGATCGTAGATATCGGGGGTGGAACCACGGAAGTCGCGGTAATCTCCCTGGGCGGGATCGTTACCAGCCGTTCAATTCGTGTAGCCGGGGATGAAATGGACGATTCTATTGTTGCTCACATTAAACGGCGGTATAACCTCATGGTAGGATACCGCACGGCTGAAGATATCAAGACGGAGATCGGGGCAGCTTACCAGGCCGAAGAAGGAGTTAGCTACTCTGTACGCGGACGGGACTTATTGACAGGTCTGCCTAAGACTGTAGAAGTTACGGCGATAGAGATTGAAGAAGCGCTGCAGGAACCTGTGATGGCTATTGTGGAGGCAGTAAAATCCTGTCTGGAAAAAACTCCGCCCGAATTGGCCGCAGATATCATGGACAGAGGAATTGTCATGGCTGGGGGCGGATCGCTCCTGCGCAATCTGGACAAGCTCCTGGCTGATGAGACCGGAATACCGGTGCATTTGGCTGAAGATCCGCTTTCATGTGTGGCCCTCGGAACCGGGCGTGTGTTAGAGGACTCGGAAATCCTTAGAAAAGTGGCCGCTCTCCAAAAGAGCTAAGCTGAATCAAGGGACTTTTTTCAGGGACGGGGAGGAAAGTTCTGTGGGGAAAAGAGTGAATGCAACGGGAATCGCGGTTCTCGTTTTCTTTCTCTTGTTAGGTGTTCTCATCAGCATTCGCTTAACCGGTTTGGGCAGCCATTTCCCCAATCCCATCGGCGGGGCCTTGCAGCGGGTGTTCAGCCCGATCGAAAAGACCCTGCTCGGGGTGGGGAGCGGAATCAGGGACAACACACAGGCCTTATGGAGTTTTCGTGCAGTGGAGCAGGAAAATAAGGCGCTGCGTGCAAAAGTGGATCAGTTGATAGGGGACAATCTTAAACTTAAACAGGAGGTCCTGGCCGGGCTCAGGTTCCAGGCTTTGGACGAAGGGACGTTCCACAGTCCGACTCTCGACAAATATAAAAAAGTAGGGGCAAGCATTATCAACCGTAATCCTACCTCCTGGTATCAGACCCTGACCGTGAACAGGGGGAGCAATGACGGGGCAAAACCTAACGACCCCGTAATAGCCCAACTAGGTCTGGTCGGCAAGGTTGTCTCGGTAACGCCGACCACAGCCGATGTTCTTCTGATTCTCGACGGGGAAGGCCAGGTGAGCGCCGTGGTACGCGGGAGCACCGGGGAAGGTACTTTCGGGATTGTGCAGGGAACGTACAAGCGGGGTGCCCGCCTCACGGCCGACGGCAATTTGCAGATGATGCTGCGTCGCGATGATAATGTTAATGTCGGAGATTTGGTTTTATCTTCAGGTCTCGGCGGGGTTTATCCCAAAGACATGCCCATTGGTAAGATTAAACAGGTGCAGTTGGACCGTACCGGACTTCTAAAAACTGCTTTCATTGAACCGTTAGTGAACTTTGATTCCCTGGAAGAGGTTTATATTGTGACCGGAGGGAAGTGAATATTATGCGCTATGTGATCATTGCCCTCTTGTTCCTGCTTAGTCTTATCTTACCCGGCACAGTCTTTTATTTCTGGGACTGGTCAGGGATTAAACCGGATTTAATCATGCTCCTGGTTATTTACTTAGCCCTTCATCATCGCCTGCTTACAGGGGTGTTCTGGGGTCTCGGTGCCGGACTTGTGCAAGACCTTTATTTAGGAAGATATATAGGAATGTATACCCTGACCTTGGCAGTGGTGGCTTTGTTCAGCGGTTGGCTATCCCAGCGCTGGTACAGGGACAACTTTCCGCTTATGACCTTGCTTGTTTTCCTGGCTACCGCTCTGGGCCAGCTTTTGATCGGATTTTTGACCCTTGCAGCCGGTCTGGCTTGGTCCTTACAAGATATTCTGCGCCTCGTGCTGGGGATTGGGATTTATAACGCGGTTTTGGTTCCTATGACCTATCCCTGGATTCACCGTTCCTTTATGTATGGGTGGCTGCGTTACCGCCCGAAATACGAGCAATAGCTGTCTTAGATTAGGGAGTTGTATTGATGGAGGAGCAAGAACGGAAACTTTTTAGGTTGCGTCTGCGCGGACTTACGGCCGTAGTTATTCTCGTCTTTTTGATCCTGGGCTTTAACCTTTGGCGGTTGCAGATTGCTCAGGGTTCCTATTATAGTGAGATGGCGCGCACGAATTACACCCAGACTGTGCCTTTGCCAGCTACACGCGGGGATATCAGGGACAGCAAAGGCAAGCTTCTGGCTACGAGTGTGCCTAAGCTGGCTTTGACTCTGGACTGGCTTGAACTGCAAACTGCTAAAGGTTCGGAGTGGAAAGATGTTGTTAAAAGCCTGGCGCAATATATTAAAGAGGAATGGCCTAATCAGAACCAGTCCGTAAATTCGATCACAGAAGATATTCTGGTTATGATTCAAAACCATCAGTGGGAACGCTATCGCCCGGTCACAATTCTGACCGATGTGAGTGACAAGTTAAGAGCTACGATTGCCGAACATCAGGAAGAACTGCCGGGCGTAAGTGTGGCAGCTTTGCCTGTGCGCTCCTATCCGGATAAGACAATGGCCGGCCAGATTCTCGGGTATGTGCGTGAAATCAGTGACGAAGAGATCGCCCAGTTTAATAAAAACGCTCTGGCCCAAAAGGACGGGTTTAAGTACAGCCAGGGGGATTTAGTCGGCAAGATGGGCGTGGAAAAGACGTATGACTATTGGCTGCGGGGTCGTGAAGGGGTTCAAGTGGCTGAGGTCGATAGCAACAACCGTCCCATTGCCAAAAAGGTGCTTGAGCCGGCTGAAGTCGGCAAGACCTTGCAACTTACGATTGACGCTGATCTGCAGAAGGTTGTGGAGGATACCTTGGATGAGGTGATTAAGACCGAGGTGCATAAGGAACATCCGGATGCCCAGGCGGGGGCAGCAGTGGTTATTGACGTCAATACCGGCAAGATCCTGGCAATGGCATCCCGGCCTTACATGGACCCCAATGACCTTATTGGAACGATTTCCGATGATATGGCTGACAAATATTTCACCAGCAAAGACGCAGCTTCATTTAACCGCGCCCTGACCGGGCTGTATCCGCCAGGTTCCACCTATAAAATGATCACTGCGATGTCGGCCCTACAGTCAAAAGTTACCACTCCTAACGAGTATGTGTACGATGATATCAGTTCTTTAGGCGGCAGAGATGCCCAGATCCAGGGGTTTGGGGAATGGGGCGGCATGAGATTCGGCAATGTTAATATGTATCAGGCCTTAGCCAAATCCTCAAACATTTACTTTCAAGTAATGGGACGGCGGGTCTTTGATGCTCAGCCGGAACTGATGCGCCAGATCTCGCATGAATTCGGCCTCGGTGTGACCTCAGGGGTGGATCTTCCCGGGGAAGCCAAGGGAATTGCTCCCTCTGAAGAGTGGAAAAAAGCCAATTACCAGCCTTCTTATGACAAGTTGCGTGAGCAGAAGCTGGCGGCGATTGACAGCGACTACAGTGTGCGCATTGCCCAAGCGCCGGATGATGAAAGTAAGAGCAAGCTGGGAAAAGAGCGCGACCGGAAAAAGACAGAGGTGGAAAACTGGTATAAACAAGTAATCCGGGAAAAGGTAGATTGGCATCTCTATGACAGTTTCAATAACTCTATCGGGCAGGGGTATAATGCCTATACGCCTTTGCAATTGGCCAATTATGTGGCAACGCTCGTCAATGGCGGGAAGCATTTCAGTCCGTATATCGTTGATAAGATTATTGATCCTGTTAACGGCTCAGTGGTTTTCGAAAATAAACCTAAAATCCTAAACACGGTCTCAGTTTCCCCGGATAATCTGGAAATCGTTAAAGCGGGGATGCGTGAGGTTACGCGTGGAGGCGGAACTGCCAATTTTATGTCTCTTGAAGTGCCGGAGTTCACCGGCGGAGGTAAGACGGGTACTGCGCAGATCGGGTCTAAGGATACCGTGGCAGAGAACCTTTATAACGGGATGTTTGTGGCTTTTGCCCCGTATGACAATCCGCAGATTGCTTTCGCGGGCGTAGTGGAATATGGCGGTCATGGTGGCACTACGGCAGGTATTGTCGCGAAAGCGGCTTTCATGCAGTATTTTGGTTGGAAGTCAACGAATGGGGGTTGAAAAACGAGGAAATTGGTCCTCGTTTTTTTCTTAAGTAAAAAGGGAAATTCCCCTAGTTTGTAGAATCTATTATGACGTTCGGAATTATGAAGAGCACTGGAGGATTTGACTTTTGACGCGGACAGAACATGTAGCCCTTAAAGGAACCCGTGACGGACTTATACTATATTTAGATCCAACTGCGGATTTTGATGTCCTAATGAAAGAACTTAACCAACACTTGGGAGAATCAGCCGAGTTCTGGCGCGGAGCAGCAGTC
Organism: Clostridiales bacterium; assembly: GCA_027357125.1. Lineage (GTDB taxonomy): Bacteria > Bacillota > Desulfitobacteriia > Desulfitobacteriales > Desulfitobacteriaceae > Paradesulfitobacterium. Next base: position 1,930 of record DAHVVW010000042.1, on the reverse strand, counting down.
CGCTGTTATGCAGGGGGCAGGGAGTACTCTTCTGAGGAAAAGGAAGGACTCGCCAGCCTCTTACAGAAACACGCCTTGGAATTGAGTGGCTGGCTTAGCGTACCCGGTAAAGGCCCGGAAAGCCAGGCTGTGGTCGCCCCCGAGCATGACCAGCACGCTCAGGATGAGGGGCAGACTGAGGGGAAGGCTCTTTTTGTAAAAAGGACGCTCCGTTCAGGGACAAGCATTCAATTTGAAGGGCATGTGGTCATCATGGGAGATGTTAATCCTGGAGCGGAAGTGATTGCCACAGGCAACATCATTGTGATGGGTGCCTTGCGGGGAGTCGCGCATGCCGGTGCTACGGGAGACCGCAAAGCGATGGTAAGTGCTTATAACTTGGCTCCGACCCAGCTTAGAATAGCTGATTTGGTTACTCGGGCACCGAAAGACGAAGCGGGATCGGAGGGGCCTGAAGTTGCCCGGATTAAGGACAACCATCTAATCGTAGAAGGAGTTTAATCTAATCTATTACGTTTGAAAGGCAGGTCTAGGTATGGGAGAAGTAATAGTGGTGACATCCGGTAAAGGGGGCGTGGGCAAGACGACAACGTCTGCCAATTTAGGAACAGGGTTGGCATCTGCCGGACATAAAGTGGTCCTGGTAGACACTGATATTGGCCTGCGCAATTTAGATGTGGTGATGGGACTGGAAAACCGCATCGTTTATGACATTGTGGACGTAACCAGCGGAAACTGCCGCTTAAAGCAGGCTTTAATAAAAGACAAGCGCTTTGAAAATCTGTACCTTCTTCCGGCAGCGCAAACCAAAGACAAAACGGCAGTGAGCCCGGAACAAATGCGGACTCTGGCAGCGGAGTTGAAGGAGGAATTTGATTTCGCGGTTATAGACTGCCCCGCAGGTATCGAGCAGGGCTTCCGCAACGCGATCGCCGGTGCGGATCGGGCCGTCGTGGTGACAACGCCTGAAGTGAGCGCAGTCAGGGACGCTGACCGCATCATCGGTCTTTTAGAAGCGAATGAGCTGCGCAACCCCAGGCTTATCATTAACCGCATCAGACCCCAGATGGTCAAGCGTGGGGATATGATGGACATCTCAGATATTCTTGATATCCTGGCAATTGAGCTTTTAGGTGTGGTGCCTGAAGATGAGAGTATTGTCATCTCGACCAATAGGGGCGAACCCGCAGTGATGGATCATTCCTCAAAGGCAGGGGAGGCGTACCGGAGAATCACCCGCAGGATTCGGGGGGAAGAAGTTCCCTTGATGAACCTCGATGTGCCTGATGGGCTTATGGATAGACTGAAAAGGCTTATAGGAATGAGGTAGCCATGGGCGCAGAGAGGAGGAATCCCCCTTGTTAGAATTCATCAGCCGGATGCTCGGCAGGGAAAACAGTTCCAGCAAAAATGTTGCCAAAGAGCGGTTGCGCCTAGTTCTCGTGCATGATCGGGCCACGATCTCTCCCCATATGTTAAATCAATTAAAAGAGGATTTAATCAAAGTTATTTCAAACTACATGGAAATTGACGAGGTTAATCTCGAAGTTAACTTAAACCAGGATGACCGGGAAGTTGCCCTGGTGGCTAATATTCCCGTAGTTAAAATGAAACGGGATTACGCTACCAAGGGGTAAGGGTAGGTAGGTTAATTCTGGGAAACATGGTATTCCTTTGGGATGAGCAGGTAAACACTCATCCCTTTTCCGAACCCGACCATACAAATCAGTGGGTTTTTCCCTGTTGAGCCTCTAAATAAGAAATGATTAGGGTTTCAACTTCTTCTAAGTGTTTAGACATAGTTTCGTATGCTGCATCTCCATCCCTGTTCTTTATTGCTTTTAATATCAAATAATGTCCATCCAGGGATCGTTTACTCCCTTGGTAGGCACTAATTGAACTTTTCCTTGTATCCCATAACATCTCATGC